>JAFDZK010000084.1 GCA_018267005.1 Bacteroidota bacterium | reverse complement strand
CAATTCTCTTATCAATAATTTGTCCGGAATTTTCCTAAAAAGTGAAAAAGGCGCGTTAAAGTTGCGAAGGGGCAATTTTGGATAGCAGAAATATTTGAGCGGCTGGGAAACTTGATATAAAATATACTATTTTTTATCGGTTAATGATGATAAATATACACAATATTCCACAATAATACGAAAATTTTTGTTCTTATTTTTCATTTTATTGCGTTTGATATTATAAGTTTAAACATTTAAGTAACTAACATATATTTTTTAGGCCAAATTCCACAAATAGTACCTGGCTAAATAAACTCAACTTCAGTCTTTAAACAAAAAGATACAGCCTTTAAGAATTCCGCTTATATTCATGACGAATTATCCGCCAGTTATGCCAAACCGAAGAGTATTCCTGAAACACACCGGGCTAATGGCCGCGGCGTTTGGATTGTACCCGCAACTGTTCAAGCAAATCGCCTGGGCCGATGGTAGAAGACCGTTCAGCCTGCCCCGGAGTGCGCCCGAAAAACAAGGGATATCCTCGGCGGGTATAACGAGGTTTCTTGACGCGGTGGCGCAAAGCGGGCAGCAATTTCACAGTCTAATGATCATGCGTCATGGCTATGTGGTTGCCGAAGGCTGGTGGGCGCCTTATTCGGCCGAGCATCGCCAGCAATTATATTCGCTTAGTAAAAGCTTTACGGGCACTGCCATCGGTCTGGCCCAATCCGAAGGTCTGCTGAGCGTGGACGATCCGGTCATAAAGTTCTTCCCCGATATGTTGCCGAACCAGGTAAGCGATAACCTGGCATCGCTGAAGATCAGGCACTTGCTTTCCATGTCGGTTGGCCATGCTAAAGACTCGATACTGATACTGGAAGCTTCGCCCGCCGGCGTGCCTTGGGAAAAAACATTTTTAAGCATCCCTGTAGTTTTTAAGCCCGGCAGTCAGTTTATGTACAATTCTGGCGCAAGCTTTATGCTGAGCGCCATCATCAAGAAAGTAACGGGCAAAACCGCGCATGAATATCTTAAACCGCGGTTATATGAGCCGCTTAATATCGTCAACACTACCTGGGGCGAAAATTGGGAGGGTATTAATATGGGTGCTTCGCACCTGCGCATGCCCACTGAGGATATCGCCAAATTTGGCCAGCTTTATTTACAGCAGGGCTTGTGGAACGGCAAACAGGTAATCAGCAAAGAGTGGGTAGACGCCGCGTCGTCAAAACAGATCGAAAACGGGAAGAATGACAGCAGTTGGGGCTACGGGTATGGTTACCAGTTCTGGCTTAATCCTCCGGGGGGCTTCAGGGCCGATGGGGCATTCGGGCAATACAGCATGATCCTCCCTAAATTTGATGCGGTAGTGGCCATTACCAGCGAAAGCATCGATACCAAAAAAACCATGCAAATGGTATGGGACATTTTGCTGCCCGAAATGAAGGACGCATCACTTAGCAACGATCCGGCTGCGCACAGTGAATTACTAAAAGAATTAAAAGCGCTGAAATACGATCCGCCGAAACTGGCAACCACCTCGCCATTGGCGACCGGTATTTCGGGAAAGGAATTCGTACTTGATCAGAACCCGTTCAATGTTAAATCGGTTTCGTTCCGTTTTTCGGATGATATATGCGTTTTCACTTTAAAGGAGAAAGGAAAACCGGATATTGTGATCACGAACGGCCTGAACTATTGGATCAGGAAAGGGAACCTCAAACCATCGGCCCACTCATTATTTTCACTCAGGCGCATCGACTTCGATTCCATAGTTGCAGCGAGCGCCACCTGGCAAAGCGAAAATACACTATTGCTTACCTGGAGGTATATCGAAACAGTACATGGCGACAGCCTGACCTGCATATTCGACGGTGATAAACTGACTATAAAATTCCTGTTCAGCGTAAACCGGCTCCAAAACAAGCCCGATGACCGCAGCGATATTTCGGGCACGGCAACTGCCTGATATCTCCGGTGGCAAGCGTGGCTATGGATTTTTTATATCCAGGTATCCCGGGCCGGTAAAGCGTTCATGGGCCAATTCAGTTCACTACCCTTTGTCATCAATAATCCATTTGGATAGTTTTTTTTCCGGTAAATTCTGTGGAACTTTCTGCTGCATTACAATGATTTGAAATGGATCGTATTTAATGCCGCTATTGAAATTTTAGTATTTTAAAACATTAATTAACCGCCCAAAACCTGGCCACATGAAACGGGTAAAACACATGTTGTGCTTTTTACTCTCTTTCGCTGCTGCTTTATCCTCAAAAGCACAGGTAAAAGCCGTATTGTCTTTAAAGAAGGTGGTTGTCAGCACCATCAATTACGAGCAGGGCCTGGTGAATAATGAAACTTCGTCGATCATTACCGACGACCTGGGCTTTACGTGGATAGGCACCTTATCCGGCCTGCAACGCTACAACGGCTACACATTGGAAAGTATTAACCCGGTTACAGGCAATGATACCCTGAAGATCCGGTCACAGGTATACCTGTACAAACTGAAAAATGGAAATTTATGGATCAGCACCCGCTTTGGTGTCCTTCAATACAATCCGTATACGAATATTTTCAAACGCCTGATAGCCGGTCAAAGTCCATCCGATTTCTTTTTTACCATTGTTCCTGTTACCGAAACTGATGAAGGTATCTGGTGCCTTAAAAAAGGCGAAGGAATAGTTATTTACACAAGTGAGGGCCGGCTGAAACAAAAAGTGCCATCCATTAGCACAGCGACATTAGATAACGTTATCAGAAACGATTTTCTTGCCACCAACCGGATCATAGCCGGCAATGCCGGTCAATTTTTTATCTGTACGCGCCCGCACAGTTTGCTGCGTGTTAATACGGCTGATCACCATTTTTTTGAAATAACTGTCGGCGACGAGATCATAGGAGTCAGTTGCAACAAAAACTTCTTTTATGTGTCGACGACCCATGGCATCAGTAAATTTCCAGTTACGGGCAATAAACCGGCCGGCAGCTTTTTATATGCGAATATCTTTCCGGAACAAGTTTCGCAAAGCGTGGTATATTGCATCAATGATAACCGGTTGCTGGCTTCCGCAAATGATAAGCTTTTTGAATTCGATGCCGAACTGGCCCATCCGCGGCTATTATCCACCTTTAATGGCGCACCCTTGGTTGCAGCAGGCAGGATAGACCATATCTATCGCGACAGCTACGAGCGGATATGGGTACTTACCAATGATGATATTAAAAGGATACAGGATCGTGAGATTGCCTTTACTTACCTTAAATATCCCGAGGCCCGTAATAATTTTGTCAGGAGCCTGTATTTCGACGATCAATTGCAGGTTTTGCTGGCGGGCTGTTTCAACGGCGGCCTGCAGGCATACGACCGTTCTTCCGAGCCGTTATGGCGTGTTCCGGTTAAAACAGAGAACGTAAAGGATGTGCTCGGCATAACGCGGCTAAGCACTGATAATTACCTCATTATTACCTGGGGCAAGGGCTGGTTTTTGTTCGATATCAGAACCCGGAAATTATCTCCGTTCAACTTTACTGCAGACGGAAAGTGGCGGAACCTTTTATACAACAATGCCTTCGCAAATAACCTTCAACGCCTAAACGACAGTACGCTATTGATAGCCAGCTCTTCGAATGTTTTCCGTTGCGTTTTCAGGGGAAAACGGCTTATCTCGGTAAAACCCGTCCTTCCCTTTTTCAGACCTGCCGACGACTGGATCAACACTTTTTACCAGGCATCCGACGGCACTTTTTGGGCCGGATCGTATAATGGCTCACTTTACAGGATGGACAAAGCCGGAAAAACTATTACCGTCAATTTACCCGAAAAATTTGGCATACGCTGTTTTGCGGAAGATGTCCAACACCATATTTGGGCCGGTACAAGTTCGGGTCTGCATATTTTTGATGCCAGCGGCCGACTGCTCAAAAGCTTTTATAAGGATTCGGGCCTGCTTAACGATTGTATTTATAGCTTACTTGCGACACCCGGCAAGGCGTCCGTTTTTGCCAGCAGCAATATGGGCTTATCGGATATATCGCTTAATGGAAATATTAAAAATTACACCAAAGAGCTCGGCCTGCAGGATAATGAGTTCAATACGGCTTCGGTGGCCACGTCGGCGTCAGGTAAGTTTTACTTTGGAGGCATCAGCGGCATAACCGCCTTTTATCCTTCCGCACTGAATGCTTTTCGGGACAAGCCGGTACTCAATATTACCCGGCTCGCCGTCAACGATTCAAGCTACAACTCTTCCGGAATATGGCGCAGCGATACCATAAGGGTGAAATATAACAGGAACCACCTGGAATTTGATTTTGCGGCCCTGGGGCTTTTAAATGCCGACAGGTATTTCTACAGGTACCGCATGATCGGTTTTGGCAAGAACTGGCAAAGCACCCATCGCCCCACGGGCATCAGCTACATCCTGTCGCCGGGCACATACACCTTGCAGGTAGCCGCCAGCGATGAGCTTTCCGGCCCGGAGGTACGGAAAAATATCGTGGTCATCATCGATCCGCCATTCTGGTTACGCTGGTGGTTTTTTGTCACTATGGGCTTCTGCGCTACGGCTGCTGTAGTCCTTACTGTCTCATTTTATAACAAGCGCAGGTACCAAAAGGCATTGCAGGAAGTACTGGTAAAACAGCGCCTGCAAAACCAACGCGAGCAGATAAGCCGCGACCTGCACGACAACCTGGGCGCCCAGGCTAACGCTATATTTTATGGCACCGAACTTTTGATGCAAAGCAACGGTGATAAGGACACGCTCATCGGCAGCCTGCACGATACCGCCGGCGATATGCTTACCGTACTGCGTGAGACATTGTGGGCTATGAAAATAACCGAGGTGGATGCTGCCAACCTTTGGCTGCGTATATTAAACTTTGCCAGGAAGATCGGCAATTATTACCCCGGGCTCAGCATGGTGATCAATGGTTCGCCGCCCGAGAGCCTGGTCATTAATGCATCGCTGGCGCTGAACATGATCCTGATCGTGCAGGAGGCCATCAACAACTCGGTAAGGCACTCGGAGGCAAGGCTTATTTCTGTAAGCAGTTATCCCGGCAATGAAACCTGGCGCATCGAGATCGCCGACGACGGTAAGGGCTTTGACCTGGCCGAAATAAGCAAAAAACCAGAAAGCTACGGGCTGGAAAACATGGCCGAACGGGCTGCCGAAAGCAATATTGCGTTCGGTATCAATTCAGTGCCCTTGCATGGCACCAAGGTATATATGGAGATCAATTTGAATAAAACGGAACCCAACTAAGTTGAAAAAATATCATGATCAGAATTGGCATTGTAGACGATAAGAGGAATAACCGCATTATTCTGGCTGACAAGTTGCGTCGCAACAACCTGTTCGATATCCGGCTTGAGGCCGCAAACGGCGAGCAATTTTTGCACAAAATGATGGAACTGAAATTCGATGAGCGGCCCGAGATCGTGCTGATGGACCTGGAAATGCCGGTCATGGACGGCATCGTTACCATTGCTGCCGGCTCATCGCTTTATCCGGGCACGCGGTATGTGGTACTGACCATTTTCGATGATGACGACCGGATATTCAATGCCATTAAAGCCGGCGCCTGCGGCTACCTGCTGAAGGAAGAAAGCGGCGATATCATCGCTGATATCCTTATGAACCTGTGGAAAAACGGCGCCGGGCCTATATCGCCCAGCATCGCGTACAAGATATTACAGATGATACAAAATCCGCCTCCGGCAAAACCCCTGTCCGGCGCACAAAAAAGCGAAAACCTCTTCCAGCTCAGCGAACGTGAAAAAGAAATACTGCGCTTCCTGTGCCAGGGGCTGGAGTATAAGGAAATAGCCGAAAAGCTGTCCATCAGCGCAAATACAGTAAAAAAACATGTCATCAATATTTACGACAAGCTGCATGTGAACAATAAAGCACGTGCGCTGCATATCGCCTACACAAAAAATTTGCTTTAACACACCTGCTGCAGTATAGCCGCCCATTGCGTGACATGACCCACGTCAGCCCGGTTTATGATTTCGATCACTTAAAATATTCCCCGAACGCCGGAGGTTTGTAATTGATTAACAAACAAAGGGATGGATCAATCCGAGATCATATTTCTGGACGGACCGCACTCACGCTTAAAGGAACTCAAATTTACGTTTGAGACCATGGCCGAACTGATACACGGTTTCAGGGCGCTGCACTTTATAGGGCCCTGCATTACCTTTTTTGGCTCGGCGCGTTTTAAGGCAGGTCATCCGTACTATGACCTTACCAGGAATGCAGCCGCAGAGTTTGCTAAGCTTGGCTTTACCATACTTACCGGGGGCGGTCCGGGCCTGATGGAGGCCGCCAACAGGGGCGCCAAAGAGGTAGGCGGCCGGTCGGTTGGTTGCAATATCCAGTTACCTGTCGAACAGAAGCCCAATCCTTACTTAGATAAATGGGTTTATGTAAAGCATTTCTTTCTCAGGAAAATTCTGCTGGTCAAATATTCCTTCGCCTTTGTGGTAATGCCTGGCGGATATGGCACGATGGACGAATATTTTGAAGCCCTAACCCTGATCCAGACACATAAGATCGAAAACTTTCCCATCATCATTTTTGGAAAAGAATACTATAAAGAGCTGCTCGCGCACATTGAAGCCATGAAGGCCAGCGCTACCATAGGCGAGTGTGATGACAGCCTGTTCCTGGTTACCGACGATATCGAGGAGGCTAAAGAACTGATCATAGAAAAAAGTATCAGGCAATACAACCTGAAGCCCAAACCAAAAGTAAGGCCGCTGAAGTGGCTTTTTGAACGCGAGTAAATTAAATTTAGGAAGAATGCTATGAGAACGATCAACAGAGCCAATAAATTAGGCTTCAGGCGTTTACCGGCTGGCAAAGGGAAAGGCGCAAATAAGAGCAAGTTATTTGTAACGCCTAATCGCCGCATTTTAGCAAGACGACCTGAAGCTGTGCAAAACCCGGGTCTAAATAATGCGGGCATAATGCGGTTAAGGGAGAAGGAGGCGAACCTGATCAAGAAGCGCTTTCTAACGCTCGCGTCGCACGAATTCAGGACGCCGCTGGGCGCCATTTTGCTTTCGGCAGACCTGATCGAACAATATTATGACAACTTCGACAAGCAAAAAATTTTTAGCCAGCTCAACAAGATCAAAACCGCGGCATTGTATATGTCGAACATTATCAACGACTTTATTTCTGTCGAAAAGATCGAAATAGGGAAGCTGCAGCCCGAGCCTGTTATTTTTGATATTAGGTCATTGGCCGAATCGGTTATTCATGAAATGAAGAAACAAATCCGGGACTGGCAGGATATCAGGTACGTACACCAGGGGCCATCGTCCAATGTCACGCTCGATAGAGAACTTACTCAGCATTGCCTCGTAAACCTCATCTCCAACGCTATAAAATACTCCGATGTCGCCGATCATATCGAAGTAGGAACCGAAATAGCCGGCGACCTATGTATTATAACGGTAAAAGACAGCGGCATCGGCATTCCGAAAGCAGAGCAAGAACGGTTGTTCGAGCCTTTTTTCAGGGCCAGCAATGCCGCACATACCGAAGGTACCGGCCTGGGATTGAATATTGTAAAACGATATGCCGAATTAATGGGCGGACATGTAAGCGTGGAGAGTACCGAAAACGAGGGATCGGTTTTTACCCTGGTTTTGCCGGTGACGCCATTTCACCGGCAACAGCATGACCAGGATCACGCCAGGTTTTGACCGCGATCATTGTATGAGATGCCGGGTGTGTTGAACTTTAGCCTGCAAACTATTAAATATTGATCGTTATGTCAACGTTAGTTAAATCAAAAACAAGCGGATTTCCGTCATTAAGGTCGATGATGGAAGATTTCTGGAACACCGACAGGTTTTTCACGAAGCCATTATTCAGCGGCGAAACTTTGCCGGCCGTGAACATCAAGGATAACAAAAACCATTACGAAGTGGAGGTGGCGGCGCCCGGCTATAGCAAGGACGACTTTAAGATCACCACGGAAAGCGGCCTGCTGACCATAAGCGCCGAAACCAGCACCGAGCAAAAAGAAGAAAAGGAAAACTATACCCGCCGGGAGTTTTCGCGCACTTCATTTACCCGGACATTTACTTTGCCCGACGACGTTGAGGCCGATCATATCGACGCCAAATACCGCGACGGCCTGCTAACCATCGGGCTGAAGAAATCGGCCAAAGCTGTTAGCGGCAAAAAGGAAGTAAAAATAACTTGAGCCTTATCTTACTGGTCAAAAATCGAAAAGCGCCTCCTCACGGCGCTTTTTGTTTGCCATCATCGACACCTGCAGATGGTAAAGCTGTTATATTAGTACGAACAATACGACGATTAAAATGAGCGGAACAATGAGGGCCATGGTACTCGAAAACCCGCGGCAACCGCTGGTTCTTAAAAAATTACCTATACCCCGGCCTGCCGCCGACCAGGTACTGATCAGGGTGACAGCCTGCGGCATTTGCCGCACAGACCTTCACGTGATCGATGGAGAACTAACACAACCTAAGTTACCACTTATACCCGGCCACGAGATCATCGGCATTGTCGCAGCGGTGGGGAAAGCGATTACGAATATTTATACCGGCGACCTGGTGGGAATACCGTGGCTCGGGTACACCTGCGGCACATGCAAATATTGTCGCCTGGATAAGGAAAACCTTTGCGAAAATGCGCGTTTTACAGGCTACACCCTTGACGGCGGCTATGCAGAATATACAGTGGCTTACGCTAAATACTGTTTCCGGTTATCAGAGCAGTACAACAACGCATCTTCAGCGCCTTTGCTTTGCGCGGGGCTAATTGGTTTTCGCGCATACCATATGATTGATCGTTCGGCTCAAAATATCGGCATGTATGGCTTTGGCGCGGCCGCGCACATCCTGGTACAAATCGCCCGGGCGCAGGGCAAAAAAGTATTTGCATTTACCAGGGACGGCGACAAGACTTCACAGCAATTCGCTCGCGGGCTTGGCGCATACTGGGTTGGCGGAAGCAGCGATACTCCGGCCGAAAAACTTGACGCCGCTATCATATTCGCGCCCGCCGGCGAACTGGTTCCCAAAGCGTTGCAAGACGTGGATAAAGGCGGCTCGGTTATCTGCGGCGGCATCCACATGAGCGAAATACCGGCGTTTTCCTACGATCTGCTTTGGGGCGAACGCGTCGTACGGTCTGTAGCCAACCTGACCCGCAAAGACGGCCTTGATTTTTTTGAACTCCTGCGTTCGGTTACCGTCCAAACCCAAACAGAATTGTTTCTCCTTGAGCAGGCTAACGAAGCCATTGATAAATTGAGAAAAGGAAAGATCGAAGGCGCCGCGGTGCTGGTAATGGCCGGCAAGTAACTACGATCACGTTTTACCCTGACCACAGTCATTGCGCGGCCATCTCAGTTTCGGTTTATTGCAGCATGAAACCTAATCTTCTTTTTATGAAACCTGCAGTAATAGCTTTTATTATAGCCAATGGATTGGTACATTTCATAGGCTTTGCCAAGGCGTTCAGGATCGCAAATATTGAACAGTTGACACAGGATATACCCAGGCCCGGCGGTATCCTGTGGCTTTTATCGGGGCTGCTGTTTATTTGCTCGGCTGTTTTATTCTTTTGGGAAAAAGAATGGTGGTGGCTGCTCTCGGCATCAGGCATAATTATTTCTCAGTATCTGATCATTGCGGACTGGCACGATGCCAAATTCGGCACGATTGCGAACGCGATCATCCTGCTCCCAACGCTGATTGGATTTGGCCTTTGGTGGATGATCAAAGATTGATCGGGCCAAATAAGTTAAAAGAATGCTTTTAAGATCAGAGCTCACGCTGTTTAACTACGGGAAAGCAAATACCAATTATTAGACCAGCAGGAACTCCTGGCTATTGTTTAAAGTTAGCAGGGAAGATCAATAACGGCAATGTTTGCGCTGATATGGCCTTCCTGGTTATGCTTCGGCGGAACAGTCTTGAAAAAAAGGAATCCCTATAATGCGAGAATGCCAATATATCGGCTTTTGATTCCTGGCAAAGCCTGTTCAAACGCCGGGTTATGTTTTTGCCATAAGCCTCTTTATAGATAATGCCGGCAGTGGGCATTTGGTGCATATGCCGCATAAATTCAAGCTCACGCAGGTTCCTGGTAATATCGTTTTCATCCAACAGATTGATGTGAACAATCTCCAGCGTAAAATTGAACATATGGCCGAGTTTAATGAGATAACGTACTATCGCAACATCCCCGTCTGTATAATTAGTGGCAAACAGCACTTTACGAATATTAATAAGACGCGATTCATGGGGTATTAAAAGCACCGGGCGGCTTGAATGATCGACAACCGAAAATGTTTCGCTTCCGGTCAAAAAGTGATCGATCCTTCCGCCTTCACGGCATCCCATCACGATCATTTCAATGTTGTTTTCCTTTTCGATATCGTCCACCTGGTACGCAAGGCTTCCAACTCCCTGCTGAAAGTGTACCTCAGGCTTCCAATCTGAACCCGATTGCGCATGCCTGGTCAATGTCTCCGTAAGGTTCTGAAGCTTTTCCAGGTTTTCTTCATCTTCAATGGTGTCCATCAGCGTAGGCGGGCCAACGTATTCAGGCGCAACAGGCTGTACAATTTCGGTATGGAAAAGCAATATATTGGTATGCATCTTTCTGCCCAACGCAACTGCCGAAAACGCCGCATGGTCAGCATTTTCGGTCAGATCAGTCAGGACGAGTAAATTTTTCATAACGTCAGTTTTAAATCGGTTCACTTCGAAGGAAATATCAATAAAGGCGCCTTCTGATCGGCTAGGGCTTTTTTGACCATGCTATGCTGGAACAGCCGCATTAAAAATGAATTCTGTACGTGTACCATGGCGAGTATGGTTCCCGGAATATCATCGATGAATTGGTTCAGTTCGTCAATGACGTCCTTGCCTTTGATCAGGTGGTATTCCATACCGAGGTATTTTACCCTGGCTAACCGTGTTTGAAATTCCTTCTCCTTTTCGTCGCAGCCGGTCGTACTTGCGTCAGACACATGAACTATGTCAACTTTGTAATAGAATGATTTTGCAATACGGGCTATGTAGTGGATCGCTTCCATATCGGCGTCTTCAAAATCAGTTGCGAAAACGATCCTGTGCTGGTTCCTTAGTTCAGTACCGGCCGGCGTTATCAAAACTGGTCTCGTTGTGTACCCGATCACCGCATTGGTATCGGCGCCGAACATGTAATCATCACTGGCATCCGAACGCGCGCCCATAACGATCATTTCAATATTTTTGGTTTTGATCAGCTCACGCAGTTCCATAGCCAGGTCGTTATCATCCGACTCGGCGTAGATTACCGGCTTGCGGTCTTCAGGGTCAAGCTGGCTGCTTAGAGATTCCAATCCCTCAATCAGTGAATCGAGGCCAACGCGGCTCTTGTCCTTCCGTTCGCTATATTCATCCACTATCCAGCCTCCGCCACCATAGGATGCAATGGTTTGGTAATTGATGTAGCTGTTATACAACAATAGATCGGTATGCATTTTACCCGCCAGCAGCAATCCTGCTTCTGCTGCGGATGCCGCGCTCTTGGAAAAATCGGTCAGCACGAGAATATTCTTCATAACGGTTTCATTTAACGTCCAAATATTCCGTTCTTTTCAATCATTTCGAATGATTTTCATCAGTTAAGTAACTGATATAAAGCACATTTTAGGTTAGGTCATGATTGATTGCAAAGCGCTTGCCCGCTGGTTTGCACTGCCTGGTATATTCTTTCCGCATCAACTTTGGTGCATAGTTCCGTACCGAAGTTTAAAGTTGCCGCACTGCCGCAGGCCACCCCGAATTTTACAGCATCGACGATGTCTTTTCCAAGCGACAGGTAATAAACGATGCCGCCAACCAGGCTGTCGCCGGCGCCTACTGTGCTGGCTATTTTAACATCGGGCGGACTGACAGTAATTGAGAACTGATCCGTAACCAGCAAAGCACCCAACGCACCAAGTGAAACCACTACTACCTCGACCGGGTATTCAGCGATAAGGCGGCGAGCTATTTTCGCGGCGTCGCCGGCGGTCAGGTCTTCCCGGTTGGTGAGTAACCCCAATTCTTTCAAATTTGGTTTTACCAGGTAAACGCCAGCCTCCACCGCTTGTCGTAAAGCTTCGCCCGAGGTATCGGCGATAAGCTTCGCTTTCTTTTGGGTCGCGATATGTGACAGGCGCTGAAAAATATCGGGAGGTAGTCCCCCGGGCATGCTGCCGCTTACAACGATGTATTGCAAGTTGTCGAGTTTCCCAAGGGCCGCCAGGCACTTCTGCCATTCGTTCTCTAAAACAGCGGAGCCGGGCATATCAAACAGGTATTGTTTGCGGGTAGCCAGGTCGGTCACTATTAAGTTTTCGCGGGTATTGGCCTTTCTGTCTATCGCTATCGACGGCACACCGTCACCACTAAGCAGCTCGCCGATCATTTGCCCGGCCGATCCGCCCGCAAGATACAATGCGACCGCCTCGCCACCCAGCTTCTTTATAGCCCTTGCCACATTAATTCCACCGCCGCCCGGCTCGTAAACCGGCACGGAACATTTCAGCTTACGTTCGCTGATCAGTTCCGGTATACTTACGCTTTTATCAAGCGCAGGATTGAAAGTTATCGTTGCTATCGCCGCCATATTCGGTTGGTTGGTTATTCTGGTTTAATTTCAAACAATAGTTCGTCCTGGTCCTGTACCGCAATTCTTACGTTTATTCTTAACTCATCGCCAATTTTTACACGCAGGGTATCCATCGCCGACGGTTCGCCATGTACCAGGTAAACATGACCCGGCTTCGGCGTAAATGCCTTAAGCCAGGTTAGCAATTCGGCCTGGTCGGCATGAGCCGATAAGCCGCCGATCTCATGAACGCGCGCCCTTACCGGGTAATACCGTCCATGGATCTTCAGCTCGTGCGCGCCGTTGAGCAGGGCACGTCCGCGCGTGCCGCCTGCCTGGAAACCAATGATCAGAATGGTATTCCTATCGTCGGTCAAATAATCTTTCAGATATTCCAGCACACGTCCGCCGGTAAGCATACCGCTTGCGGACAGTATCATTTTACTGCCTCGCCGGTCTATGATCCGCCGGGTGCCTGCAAAATCCTGGTTTATAGTTATGCCATTGAACATCTGAATGCATTCGTTTTTGCCTATCGTTATCCAATCGGGGTAACTTAACAGGGCTTCGCCGGCCGAGGATGCCATGGGGCTGTCCAGGTAGACCGGCAGAGCCTGAGGTATGGTTTTTTGTTGCTTTAGCTTGTATACAAGATGGATAACTTCCTGCGCCCTGCCTACCGCAAAACACGGCACGAGCAAATTGCCACCGCGGTCAATCGTATCGTTTATAATCCCGGCAAGTTCATCAGCCGCGCTGCCTTCGTCGTGCAGCCGGTCACCATAGGTCGATTCCATGATCACAAAATCAGCCTTACCGGGATGATCCGGCGGCGGCATTAGTTCAGAATGGTAACGTCCTATATCGCCTGAAAACAAAATGCTTTTGCCATAACAGCTTATGTCAACACAGCATGCGCCCTGGATATGCCCGGCTTTATAAAACCTGAACCAAACATCATCGCTCAATCTAAAAGTGGCGTCTAATCCGACGGTACGGAAATGGGGCAACGCCGCTTCCACATCGGCTGTATCGTACAACGGCTTAGCCGGATGGTGTTTAGTGTAGTGGTGTTTGTTTGCCTTCCAGGCGTCTTCTTCCTGCAGCTTTGCACTGTCACGAAGGATCAACTCGGCCAGGTAGCGGGTAGGCTCGCTCATAAATATCTTGCCCTTAAATCCTTGCTTTACCAGCAACGGGATGTAACCGCAATGGTCGAGATGCGCGTGGGTCAATATCATGGCATCGATCGATGAAGCATCGGCTGACAAGGGCTCCCAATTCTTCTCGCGCAACTGCTTCAAACCCTGAAACAAGCCGCAATCGATCAATAAATTAAAACCGGGCGTCTTTAGCAAGTGCTTTGACCCGGTAACCGTACCCGCAGCTCCGAGCGACCGCAGGTAAACCGCTCCCGGAATCGATTTTTCATTTTTGATCGGGCGTCGTGACATGATGCAAGTCGTTTATGTATTACATCCACTTGGCCGCAAACCGGTTAAACTCGTGGCGCATCTCGTTGAACAGCCGTTCCTCTATAACATATTGTTCATACAGGTCCTCGTTAGCTGTAAGGGTACCTTCCTCGGCAAAGCCGTCCGAATGTTCGAGCTCATAGCCCAGGTCGCGCTGGTTCTTTTGGATTTCGTGATTTAGCTCATCGATCCGCTGGCCGTGAATGATAAACTGGTCTTGAAAATGGCCGATTTGCTTTTCCACTTCCTCGCCGGTATTGTCGCCGGCCACTTCCTGGAGACGCTCCTGTAAAAAACCCAACTCCTGCTTGTAGAAGTCGAGGCCGCGCAATGCATCACTGTGCAAATTGCTGATATGTTTGATATTAACTTTCATAATACAAGATTATTGGCTGAGCGGCAGCATCTGAATGATGCTATACATGATTAATAGTGACATGAGTCACATACGGCGCTGACCAATATCATAGCCACAGTCGCATGCTGCTGGTAGTTTTGAGCTTCAGATCAACAGATGCTATGGAAGCTTTTATCAGAAAATTTAGCGAAACGGGGATAGGCGATATCGCAGAAGTTGGCGGCAAAAACGCCTCGTTGGGTGAAATGTATAGCCATCTGACCAGCAAAGGCTTACTGGTACCTAACGGTTTCGCGGTCACGGCATCCGCATACCGTTACTTTATAGATCAAAATGAACTGGCCGAAAAGCTGTCGAAATTGATGAACGGGCTGAACAGGGCCGATTTTTCTAATCTTGCTGAAACCGGCGCCCGTGCGCGCAAGCTGGTCATGGCAGCTCATATCCCGTCCGATCTCAGCTTTGCCATCACCGATGCTTATGATTATCTTTTTGATAACGACGAGCAACCGGTGGCGGTACGCAGCAGCGCCACAGCCGAAGATTTACCCGACGCCAGTTTTGCCGGGCAGCATGAATCGTACCTGAACGTTCGCGGGCATACGGCCCTGCTTTTTGCGGTTAAAAAGTGCTACGCCTCGCTGTATACCGACAGGGCGATCAAATATCGCGAAGACAAGGGGTTTGACCACGACAAGGTTTTCCTGTCTGTCGGCGTTCAGCAAATGGTACGGGCCGACCTTGGCTGTTCGGGCGTAGGTTTTACGCTGGAGCCCGAATCCGGTTTCAGGGACGTTGTTCACCTGGCCGGTGTATGGGGGCTTGGCGAAAACATTGTACAAGGGGCTTCAACGCCCGACGAATTCCTCGTATTCAAGCATTCGCTGATGATCGGGAAAAAAGCGATCCTCCAAAAAAACCTGGGAAGTAAAAACAAAATGATGGTTTATGCCGATGCTGAAGACGAGGTGCATACCACGATAAACCACGACACGCCCTGGGAACTGCGCGAGAAGTTTGTGTTAAGCGATAAAGAGATTGAGAAATTAGCCCGGTGGGCGCTCATCATCGAGGAACATTATCAGAAACCCATGGACTTTGAATGGGCAAAAGATGGTGTCGATCACCAGATATACCTGATCCAGGCCCGGCCCGAAACCGTGCATAGCCGCGAACGCTCGCTTGAAGTGACATCTTATCAGATCAAAGAAAAAGGTGAAGTAATAACCACCGGCGAGGCCATAGGCAACAAAATAGCCTGCGGGTATGCGCGACTGCTGAAGTCACCGGCCGAAGGGGACAAGCTGCAAAGCGGCGATATACTGGTTACAGATATCACCAGCCCCGACTGGGACCCGATAATGAAGCGTGTG
>JAFDZK010000083.1 GCA_018267005.1 Bacteroidota bacterium | reverse complement strand
GGTGCACAGGAGATCATCCCGATGAAAGATGCGCTAAAGGCCATCAGCGACCCGGTTTTTGTCATCATGAACCTGAAGGACGCGGCCGGCAAAACGGTGTCGCATAATGTTTACTGGCTGTCGCCGGGGAATGATTTGATTTTACGGCTTTCAACAAAATGCCGCAGACACACGTAGCGGCGAAGCTATTAAAGTCGGAAAAGGGCCGCGCCGACGACACCTGGACCCTGCAACTAACGAACAACAGCAACAAGGTGGCATTCTTCATCCGGCCTCAGCTTATGCAAGGCGGTGAGGAGATCATGCCCAGTTATTGGACAGCTAACTACCTTACCCTTGCGCCGCACGAGCAGGCTACAGTAACCGTAAGCGTACCAAAGGCTAAACTGGGCTCGGCCTGGCCGGAAATTTTAGTGGACGGCTGGAATGTGGCTAAACAATTTGTCAAACTTCCGGCTAAAACAAAATAGCGCTTAACGATCATTTCTAACGCAAGGCCCGGTTCCCCGGGCTTTCACATTTATAAACTTGTTTGAAGCTGATTTACTGCCTAACTTAACACCCTGTATGCAGGATACAAACATCTTGATCGTCGGGGCTGGTGCGGCTGGGCTTATGGCAGCCTGTACGCTTGCAAAAGCGGGTAAAAAGGTAACTGTACTGGAGGCCCGCGACAGGGTAGGCGGCCGCATACACACGGATGTTGATGGGTTCGTCTTTAAACATGCTGAATTAGGGGCGGAGTTCATTCACGGTAATTTGCCCGTAACCATGCAGGTCATCCGGGAGGCCGGACTTGAACTGATTTCGGCAGAGTTTGAGATGTGGCAGCACCGGGATGGAAAGCTTGAACGGGGACAATGGGATACGCCGGGGTGGGACAAGTTAATGCACGAATTGTATAAGCTGAAAGAAGATGTTACCATAGGCGACTTTTTAAGGCAGCATTTCAGTGATGAACAATACGAAAGCCTGCGTCAATCGGTAATACGGTTTATTTCCGGCTACGATACCGCCGATCCGGATAAGGCAAGCGCCTATGCTTTGCGCGAAGAATGGTCCGGTGGGAACGACGATCCGCAATACCGTGTTGCGGGCGGTTATGCTGAAATAATCACCTACCTGGCCGATGAAAGCCGCAGGCACGGCGCCCAATTTCACTTGAACAGTGTGGTCGAGCATATTGCATTAAGTGATGAGGCTGTAACCGTTACGCTAACCGGCGGTGTTCAGCATAAAGCAGGCAAGCTGATCGTTGGACTGCCGCTGGGCGTTTTGCAGGCGCGCACTATCGCGTTTTGGCCGGAAATAAAACAATACGAAGATGCCTTCGCGCAAATAGGTTTTGGTGCTATTGTAAAATTGCTGCTGGAGTTTAAGGAGCCGTTCTGGGAAGCAGATGGGCGCCAGCGCATGAGCTTTGTGATGTCGGACGCGCAAATTCCCACCTGGTGGACGCAACACCCGGTACGCACCAGATTGCTGACCGGCTGGCTCGGCGGTTTGGCTGCCGAAAGAAAAAAGCATTTAACCGACCAGGAACTTATGCAAATAGGCATCCGTTCGCTGGCCAAGATATTTAATAAAAGCGAAACCTTTCTTAAGGAAAACCTTATTGCCTGGAAAGTTGTCAACTGGACCACCGATCCTTTTACACTCGGTTCGTATGTTTACGATATTCTCGGCTCGCACAATGCCCGGAAAGTGCTGTCTAAACCCATCGATGACAGGCTATATTTTGCCGGTGAGTTTATTTACGAAGGGCCCTCGATGGGTACAGTAGAGGCCGCGCTGACAAGTGGACTGGAAGCCGCGAAGAAATTAATTGCTTAATTAATTTTTTTCTTTTATCTCTTTCTTTTCATAAGGAATTTCCCCTTCATTCAGATAATTAAAGGTTTGGCTATCCGCGAGTTTATACATTCCCTTTTGAAGAAATTTGTCCTCGTTAATAAACACTTCAGCGCTTATTCCTAAGAAAGCGTGCAGCTTTTTTGCCATTTTTAAAGTGAGTTCTTTTTTGCCGGATAATACCGATGAAACATGTCCTTTTGAGCCGATAATCGGTTCGAGGTCCTTAGCTTTCAAGCCTTTTTCAGACATTTTCATTTTGATTACATCTAATGGGTCCGGTGATGGAACATGAATGTTTTTGTCCTCGTAATCCTTTATCAAAACCAAAAGCAGGTCTAATTCGTCTGCTTCCGAAGTACCGTCTTCCGCGTGGAAGATTTCAATAGTTCGTGCAAGGGCCTCATTATATTCAGCCTTTGATTTTAATACTTTCCAGTTTTTTGGCATGGCTTTCATCATCGCCCTTAGTTAAAGTATGAATTTAATATTCGCGGCATCAATTCTATCATATTCTGCATCCGTGCCAAACCAAATGATGTAGGCAGCCTGGCGATTAAAATTGATCGAGGTTATTAACCTAAAATCGTTCCCTTTGATATTAAATATTACCCTGTCGTTTGCCACAATGCTGGCATTCCCATAAACAGCCTTTAACTGATTAAAATTTTGGTAAGAAGCTTTTACAAATTCCTGGTACCAGTTCAATAGAGCTGTTTCGGCCAGCGGATATTTACTAACATAGATCAATAATGTTCCCCTGGCGATTATGTTCATTACACACAAATTTAAGAAAAAAGGTTTTCAAAAAGAAAACTTTTTCTTATTGGACACCCCAATAATTCCCCGACATCACTATCATATTCAATAGCTTGATGCTGTTGTCATAGTAGTCGTAATCCTTTAGCTTAAAATCCACGAGATATTTCCAAACGGCGTTCAGCCATTTTTGATTTTTTTGGTCGACCATGGCCGACACCGCAAACGGCCCGATAAAGCTGAGCGCTTCAAAATACCGGCCCTTAATATCGTTGCCTCCCAGGGTGTAGCCTGCCGATATATTGTCCGCAATGCCATTCGTGGTTTCGCGTATCCAGTGATCGATCCTGTCGTTGATGACTTTTGCGCGCTTGTCACCAGTCATTAAATAGTCGGTAGCAATCCGCCAGGGCACCCGGCAGGCGTTATAATTGTATTTGCCATCATATTTCGACTCGAGGAAACGCGGCGGCGCAGGGCGGGGCTTTTCATTAATGCCGACTATAAAATCGGGCACAAGCCCGGCGTCGGGACTATACGTATCCTCCATGTAACCAAACAAGGCATATCCGCGGTCGACCACCTTTGCCCATTTTTTATCGCCCGTGGCCTTTTCAAACGCCTTAAAATGGTCGGGCATAAAATCCGAGGTGCGTGTATCGAAATAGTCCTTGCTGTCATATTCAATGGCGTCGCTCAGGATAACCGAATAGGTTTTCGGATTGATCTCATACTTCATGATCGCCCCGATCATACGCCGCGCTTCCTCCAGGTAATTGATCGTACCCTTGCTGCCCCATTGTCTATCCGCCAATAACAGTGAATACGCGATATCCATATCGCCGTCGGTGGCCGAACTTTGGTCGATGCTTTTGCATTTTCTGTCCTGTGCCCAGGCCATCAGGTAGCCGTGGTTGTTCCGGTGGTCGCGGTAAAAATTAAACAGGCCGTCGTACACGGCTTTTGCCGTTGGGTCCGCACCGGCCATTAAGGCGGTAATGATCATCCCGTAGCCCTGGCCTTCGGATACGGTTTGCTTTTTCCCTTTCCGCTCAAACCAGATATAATACTCGCCAGGCTTGCAGCCCGATTTGACATAACGCTTTTGCCATTGCCGGTAAAACCCAAGCGTCAAACCGTCGAGCGCCCCCTGGGAAATTTGATTGGGTTTTATCGTACCTTTATGGTATGGGGTATGTTGTGGAAAAGGTTTTTTAACCTGTTGCGCCCCGGCTATAGTGTCAACCAAAAGTAAAACAACAGGCAGCCAGACCAATTTGCAGCGCATAACAACGAGTTTAATGATATTAACGCTGAAAAGAGGTTTTTCGATGTTTATCAGGCGTTTAAAAGTCAATTGATAAGTTTTTATACTGCCGGCATTGCTGCGTCCCTATATAATAACCATTGGTGGACTAGGCAAAGGTAACAGGGTTGATACTTTTTTAACGGTGAATGTTACAACGCAGAACTTTACTTTTGTCGTGTCAAAAATACACTTATATGATCAATAAGGCTTGTAAGTATTTTTTGCTGGTTTTTGGGGCGCTTACGTCCTTCAAGACATTCGGACAGCAAAAAGTGCTCACCATGCAGGAAGCGGAAAAGATGGCGCTCGATAACTATGCGTCTATCAAAGCAAAAATGAACCAGCTTAATGCTTCGAAGGCCTATTTGACCGAGACAGAAACGGAGTATTTGCCCGACCTGAGCCTTTCAGCGCAGCAGGATTATGGCACAGTGAACGGACAGTTCGGGCCTTCATACGGTTTTAAAGGTTTAGGCGCAGCCTCGGCAGGGCCAACTCTGGCAAACCAAAACTGGAATGCAGGTTTCGGCGCTTTGTACCTGGCAAACGTTAATTGGGATTTCTTTGCGTTTGGCCGCGCGGTTGAGAAAGTCAAAGTACAAAAGTCGGTGGTAACCCGTGATGAGGCCGATCTTACCCAGGAAAAATTCCAGCACCAGGTACGGGTAGCGGCAGCTTATCTCGACCTGCTGGCGGCTCAGCAATTAGCCAAAGCGCAGCAGGACAACCTGAACAGGGCGATCGATTTGCAGAAAGTTGTCGTGGTTAGGGTAAAGAATGGTCTTAATGCCGGGGTCGATTCCTCACAGGCTAACGCCGAAGTATCCAATGCCCGCATAGCACTCACCAATGCACAGCAGACCGTGCTGGATCAAAGCAACCAGCTAGCATTGTATCTCGGTTTGCCTCACCAGACTTTTGTGCTCGACAGCGTTTTTGTAAGCAAAGCGCCGGCAAATGCCGACCTGCAATCGTCGCTCAATCCCGATGATCATCCGCTGTTGCAGTACTATCGCAATCGTATAGGGGTGAGCGACGAGCAAGCTAAATATCTCAAAACATTCAACTACCCTACATTTACCCTTTTTGGCGTTTACCAGGGCAAGGGCTCGGGCTTTGGATCCTCTTATTCGCTCGATCAAAGCGCTTACACGTCAGGCTACGGCGCCGGTGTCGATCCGACCCGTTTTAATTACCTGCTTGGCGTGGGCGTTACCTGGAATTTTACCAACATATTCAGGGTTACCAATTCGGTAAAGGCGCAAAAATTCACCTCACAGCAATACCGGGACGAGTATAACCTGGTAAGCCAGCAATTGCACGACCAGGCTTCCCTGGCCGAGAGCAGGATAGCAACGGCGCTGAAAAATTATAACGAGGTGCCGGTGGAAATTAAGGCAGCTTCGGATGCCTATACGCAGAAGTATACTTTATACAAAAACGGCCTGGCCAATATCGTCGACCTGACCCAGGCACTATATACGCTAAACCGTGCCGAAGTGGATAAAGATATTGCTTATAACAACGTTTGGCAGGCGCTTTTATATAAATCGGCCTCAGTTGGCGATTTCGGGATTTTTATAAATAATTTCTAATTAGAAATAAATGGGACTAATTAAAGGGGCGCTGCGCAGACCGATAACAGTATTGGTTATCGTGGCGGGGCTATTTTTTTCAGGGATATGGGCAGTTAACAGCATCAAGATAGATATTTTCCCCGACCTGGATCTGCCGGTTATCTACATATCGCACCCCTACGGAGGATATACCCCAAACCAGATGGAGGCTTATTTCGGTAAGCAGTATGTGAACCTCCTGCTCTATGTGTCGGGCGTAAAAAGTATCGAGACGCGTAATATTTCGGGCCTTACACTCATTAAGCTCACCTTTTACCAGGGAACCAATATGGCCCAGGCAGCCGCCGAGGTAACCGGTTATACAAACCGGGCGCAGGCCATATTCCCGCCCGGTTCACAGCCGCCGTTTATTCTTCGTTTTGACGCGTCGACTCTTCCGGTCGGGCAACTGGTATTGTCCAGCCCGGTTCGTTCGAACAACGAGCTGATGGACATGGCTAACATTTATGTCCGCTCGCAATTTACGTCAGTGCCCGGCCTCGTAGCGCCGGCGCCGTTTGGCGGCAACGTCCGTACGATAGTGATCAAAGCGGATCCCGAGCTGATGCGTGCGCACAATGTGACACCCGACCAGATCGTTGCAGCTATTCGCGACAACAACCAGAACACACCGGCGGGCAACGTTCGTATCGGCGACTATAACTACCTGACCCCGGCCAATACGACTATTAAAAAAGTTAAGGATTTTGGCAATATACCGCTTATCAAGAGTGGTATTCAAACCGTGTTTATAAAAGACGTGGCATCGGTGGAAGATGCCGCGGACATCACAACTGGATCTGCGCTGGTTAACGGAAAACGTTCTGTATACCTGCCCATCACCAAGTCGGCCGATGCGTCGACCTGGGAGGTGGTTCAAAATCTAAAGAAGGCTATCCCGCGTTTCCAGGCGGTGCTGCCTCCCGACGTGAAACTATCGTATGTATTCGACCAATCCGTATACGTGATCAACGCGGTGAAAAGCCTGGCCGAAGAGGGCGCTATCGGCGCTATCCTTACCGGGCTGATGGTATTGATGTTCCTGGGCGACAGGAGAGGGGCGCTGATCGTGATAATGACCATACCTACGTGTGTGATATCGGGCATACTTTTTCTTTGGCTGTTCCATCAAACTATCAATATCATGACGCTGAGCGGACTTTCGCTGGCTATTGGCATTTTGGTCGATGAATCAACTGTAACCATCGAAAATATTCATCAGCATTTTGATATGGGCAAGCCGAAGGCGTTAGCGATTTGGGACGCCTGTAAGGAAATAGCTTTTCCCAAACTGCTGATCCTGTTTTGTATCCTGGCGGTATTTGCTCCCGCCTTTACCATGTCGGGTATCCCGGGCGCGTTGTTCCTGCCGCTGTCATTGGCTATAGGCTTTTCGATGATCACTTCCTATGTGCTCGCACAAACTTTTGTGCCGGTGATGGCTAATTGGATCATGACGAATGAGCATGAGGACAAGAGCCACGCCGACGGGTTCGCTCTGGAAGACGAGGGCGCTGCATGGGAGCAAAAAGAACTGGCTCTTAAAAATGCTACGCGGGAAAGCGCCGGCCACAAACTTACCCGTTTTGATAAGTTCAGGCTTTGGTTTTTGGCGCTTATGGACCAGATGATGCCGAGGCGCCGGTTCTGGGTGTTGTTTTACGCGGTAACCGCCTTGGGCTTTGCGTTTTTAATGTTCACTATTATTGGCCAGGATGTTCTGCCTAAAGTCAATTCCGGCGCTTTCCAGGTGCGTTTGCGCGCGCCGGATGGCACACGTTACGAGCGCACGGAACTTATCACGTTGGATGCCATCCATGAAGTAGAGAAATTAGTCGGCAGGGAGAACATTGACGTTACCTCGGCTATGGTGGGTATGCACCCCGGCCAGTTCTCGACAGCTCCGGTCTACCTGTTCATGCCAGGCCCGCAGGAGGCCGTTTTGCAGGTAAACTTACGTGAAGGCTATAAGGTCGACCTTGATCAGCTGAAGGAACGTTTACGGGCAGCCATGAAACGCATAAGGCCTTCCGTGCAGCTCTCCTTCGAACCGATAGAGCTTACCGATAAGATATTGAGCCAGGGGTCGCCGACGCCCATTGAAGTGGCGGTTATAGGTAAGAACAAGCCTGAAAACGTAATCTATGCGATGAAGATAGTGAACAGGCTGAAAAAGATCCCTTACCTGCGCGATGTACAGATAGGTCAATCGTTCCGTTATCCGTCCATCGACATCAATATCGACAGGGAACGCGTGGCACAATTGGGCCTGAATATGAGCGATGTATCCCGCTCACTGATCGCATCGACTTCCTCTTCGCGTTATACCGAAAAGAACGTCTGGCTGGACGAGAAAGCAAACCTTGCCTATAACGTGCAGGTGGAGATTCCTGAATACCAGATGGCGAGCCTGAATACGATCAAGGAGATCCCTGTGACCCCTAACCAGCCCCGCCCGGTACTGGGCGATGTGGCCAGCATTAAGCAGGACACGACTTATGGCGAGGATGACAATCTTGGGGCATTGCCAATGCTGACGGTGACCGCGAACCTGAACGACAAAGACCTGGGAACGGCAACTCATGATGTAAGCAATGCATTGAAGGACCTGGGCGCACCGCCGCGCGGGATGACCATCGAGCAGCGCGGCATGAGCACCACGCTAACGGATACGCTGACCAGTTTAACGTTCGGCCTTATTGTTGCGGTAGCGGTTATTTACCTGATGCTGACCGCAAACTTCCAATCGTTTAAATTGTCGGTCGTGGTTCTGTTTGCCGTACCCGCTGTATTGGCCGGGTCGCTGCTGCTGGTGAAGCTTACCGGTGCAACGCTTAACCTGCAATCGTACATGGGTATGATCATGTCCGTCGGGGTATCCATATCCAATGCGGTGCTGCTGGTTACTAATGCAGAGGAATTGCGAAAGCACAATGGCGATGCACTGAAATCTGCGCGCGAAGCAGTTGCATTGCGACTTCGGCCGATACTTATGACCAGTTTAGCGATGATAGTGGGTATGATCCCTATGGCATCGGGGCTGGGTGAAGGGGGTGACCAGACGGCTCCGCTTGGCCGTGCGGTTATCGGCGGACTGCTGGCCTCGACGTTTGCGGTGCTTACCATCCTGCCGCAGGTATTTGCCTGGGTACAGGAAAAGACTACAACCAATTCGGTTTCCTTAGACCCTGAAGATAAAGAGAGTAAATTTTATGTTCCAGCACACCACCATGATCACCATTAAAAATAAATACGTAATTGCCTTAACGCTTGCTGCTTTGGTCGGGCTTGCGGCCTGTTCCGATAAAAAGGAGCGGCAGGAAATAGCGCAAACAGAAAAGCAGGAAAACGCTATGGATACGCCGGCGGTTAAGGCTGTGTCCATCGAAAAGGGTAGACTTAACCCGACGATCACTGTTCCCGGCGAACTTATACCCTTCCAGGAAGTGGACATTTATGCCAAGATCAACAGTTATGTTAAAAAATTGTACGTGGATATAGGCTCCCAGGTACATGCCGGTGATTTGTTGGCTACGCTTGAGGCGCCCGAGCTTAATTCGCAGCTTGCCGCGGCCGAATCGCGCATCAAACAACAGGAGGCCATTTATTATGCCAGCAAAGCCACTTATGACAGGTTATTGAGCACCAGTAAAACACCGGGTACCGTTTCGGAAAATGACCTCGAGCAGGCAGAGGCCAAAAAGAATTCCGACCTCGCTAATGTCGACGCGGCTAAATCTGACTATAAGGCGATACAAGCGAACCTGGATTATTTGCAGATACGTGCTCCTTTTGACGGGGTGGTTAGCGCGCGCAATGTAAACATGGGCGCTTATGTAGGCCCGGCGGGTAAGGGGTCGGACCAGCCGATCTTCGTTATACAGGAACAAAACAAGATGCGCCTGGTAATATCCGTACCCGAAATGTATACCGGTGGTTTGAGTGACAAGAATGAAGTAACATTCACGGTTAAAGCGCTGCCGAACCGCAAATTCAAAGCGCAGGTGAAAAGGCTAGCCGGTGCGCTGGACGAGAAGCTTCGTGCTGAACGCCTGGAAATGGATGTGTACAATAAGAACAAAGAGTTGCTGCCCGGCATGTATGCCGATGTGGACCTGCCGGTACCCTCACGCGACAGCGCTTTTGTAGTGCCAAATACATCGGTGGTTACTTCGACTGAAAGGGTTTTTGTAATAAAAGTGAATGGCAATAAGGCGCAGTGGGTCGACGTGAAGAAGGGTTTCCAGTCCGGGGGAAATATGGAAGTTTACGGAGACTTAAAGCCAGGTGATCAATTGGTTGCAAACGCCAACGACGAGATCAGGGACGGGCAGCCGGTAAGGGTGAGCAATAAATAGACAACCGGATAGTTGTGGGTAGTGACCAATTTGCAGAAAAGAAACTATTTCTGCCAAACTGCCAACTCAGAACTGGAAACCATTACTGTATCCTTTTAACAATATCCACACCCAAATCGTTAACGCTTGCACCGCAGTTTGACAAGACCACAACCGCGAGCTTTTTCTGCGGGTTAAATACCAGGAAGCTGCTGCTCCCGTAGGTACCGCCGTCGTGAAAATAATATTCGACGTTGTTGATGACGATGATGTGCCAGCCGAGACCGAGTTTCAAGTCCTTTTGCCTGTAGGTTACCACGTGTGTAAGTTGTAAGGCTTTGGAGACAGGCGTCGGGGCTGGTGTCATATTTGCCCTGGCATAGGTCAGCAGGTTGTTTACCGTAGAGTGTAATGCGCCGCAGGGAGCAAGCACATTAAAATGCCAGGGCAGCGTTTCCTGCCCGTCTTCATTATATACTTTCGCAAAACGTTTTTGACGCGCAGGCGTCAAGGTTTGTACTGTACTTTCCATGTTCAGCGGATGGCAGATCACCTGTTCGATCATTTGTTCAAAGGTTTTGCCGCTTACCTGCGCAAGGATCATACCTAGGATGCCTACGCCTAAATTTGAATAATCATATCGTTCGCCCGGCTTGGTTACCAGTTTGCAGGTCTTAAGGTATTCAAACAAATCTTGCTTATTATAATCTTTATAGGGGTCTTGCGGTACGCTCGCGTGGTTTATATAATTGTCGGGCAGCCGCGGCAACCCCGAGGTGTGATTGCTTAACATTTCGAGCGTTATCCCCTGCAATTGTTTGTTGGCTGCGACCGAATCCGGTAAAAATTTGACGATCGGATCGGTCAGCTTCACTTTATGCTGATCGGCATAGTAAGCCAGCAGTGTAGCTGTAAAAGTCTTGGTTATCGAACCGATTTCAAAAAGTGTGTTGGCATCGGGCAGTTTACTATTACCGCGCTCTGTTTCACCATAATTATAAGTGTTTACTGTGCCATCCCGCAGGATGCCGATGCTTAGTCCAACGGTATTGGCTTTCTGAATGTACTTTCTTGCCGCGGAGTCTACTTTTTTATCCAGTTGCGTACGCATCAGGTTGGTGGTACCCGCCGGCGCGGCTTTGTTGCCCGCGTCTTTCTTGTAAACGCTGAAATAAAAAAGTTCCAGTTTGTCGTTGTCGTCCAGGCTCATTTGCAGTTGCAGTATGCCTGAATCAAATGTTAGCTTATACGTTGCGATTTTGTCGTTTACAAAACTTAATAGTGACGACTCGCTGATCCTGCCCGCCGGGAAAAGCTGGTTTTGCGCCACATACCGGAAGGTTTCCGGTGAAAGCTCTTTTCGAAATGCCTGGCCTGCCATGGAGTAGATCGAGTCGGCCTGTTTGGCGTTGAGGTATTTCTTAACCAACTGAAATACCGAATCCGTTTTGCGTTGCCGTATGCTTTGGGCCTGGCAAAGATCCGCCCCGATCGTTACCAGCAATATGAACAATAAAAACCTTGCCTTCATCATCAGCTTAAATAATATTTGTCAGCGCCAGCCCAGTGGGGATGATGCTTAACACGATAAAGATAAAATTAAATATTCCGTCTTTCAGCTTGCTCCAGTCCATGCTCCAAAAGGTATCTTCTGGATTCCGCCGGAATAACGCGTGGTGGATGATCAATAGTACCAGGAAAAGCGCCTGCTGTGGAAATGGGATTTTCAACAGCGACTCGTACTTCGGATTGCCGATACGAAAATGTTCGAGCAAATGCGCGGTTGCGTACAATATAAAATTGAACAGGAAAAGCAGGCAAAAGAATTTTCCACGGTAGAGCCATTCCTGTTTGACGATAAATATGCCGTAGATATTAAGGCCAAGGATGACGCAGATAACATTCATGGCTGAAGCCTTTACTGCGTCTGTCCCGCAAGCAAATACAGTACGGCCATGCGGATGGCAACGCCGTTCTCCACCTGGTCGAGGATGATGGACTGCTTGCTGTCGGCTACGTCGCTGGTGATCTCCACGCCGCGGTTGATGGGGCCGGGGTGCATAATGGTGATCTCTTTGTCGAGCGAGTCGAGTATTTGCTTATTCAGTCCGTAAAGCATACTGTATTCGCGCAGTGACGGAAAATATTTAATGTCCTGGCGTTCGAGTTGTATGCGCAGCATATTAGCCACATCGCACCAGTTAAGCGCTTTCAGCAGGTCGTGTTCAACTTTTACGCCAAGCGCGCCGATGTATTTGGGTATGAGTGTAGTCGGGCCGCAAACCATCACTTCGGCGCCGAGCTGACGCAGGCAAAGAATATTGGAAAGCGCTACGCGCGAGTGCAGGATGTCGCCCACAATGGCTACTTTTTTGCCGGATACATTCCCATATTTTTCTCTTATTGAAAAGGCATCCAATAAAGCCTGGGTGGGATGCTCGTGCGCGCCATCGCCGGCATTGACGATCTGCGCTTTAACATACTTTGACAGGAAAATACCGGCGCCGGCATAGGGGTGACGCATTACCACCATGTCCACCTTCATGGCCAGGATGTTGTTTACCGTATCGATCAGCGTTTCGCCTTTACTTACCGACGACGACGAAGCTGCAAAGTTCACCACATCGGCAGACAGGCGTTTTTCCGCCAGTTCAAATGACAAACGGGTACGTGTGGAATTCTCAAAGAAAATATTGGCAATGGTAACGTCACGCAGGGAAGGCACCTTTTTGATGGGACGGTTCAGAACGGCTTTGAATTCGTCGGCAGTTTCGAAAATCAATTCGATATCTGCGCGGTTTAAATCTTTGATTCCTAATAAGTGCCTTGTGCTCAGTTTTGCCATTGGTTACTTTGTCTTTTGCCCTGCAAGTCAGGAGATTGCTTCGTTCCTCGCAATGACGTTTTTTATTATTTACTTTCGGAAATCAGGACTATTTTATCCTGTCCGTCTGTTTCTTTCCAACTCACAACTACCCTTTGCGATGCGATGGAGTCCACTTCGATGCCCACATAATCGGCGGCTACGGGCAAATGGCGCGAGTAGCGCCTGTCCACCAGCACCAGCAATTCGACTTTTGCCGGCCTGCCGAAATACAGCATGCCGTCCATCGCGGCGCGGATGGTGCGGCCGGTCCACAATACATCGTCTATCAGGATAACATTCTTATTCTCTATAATAAAATCGATCCGGGTTTGATTGGGGACCAGTATTTTTTCGCCGCGGCGGAAGTCGTCGCGGTAAAAAGTAACGTCCATATCGCCCTGCAGTATCGTCTTCCCGGGTAATATCTTACGCAGTTCTTCGGCAATGCGCCTGGCCAAATAAATACCCCTCGGTTGCGTGCCGATCAGTACGGTATCGGTAAAATCGTCGTGATTTTCAATTAACTGGCGGCATAAGCGTTGTATGGTTATCTGGAATTTGGGACCGTCGAGCAGCGTGAGGTTTTGCATCGTAGGGTGGATTTGGGCAAAGATAGGGTTTAGATGCGAGATTTTTCGCATTTTGTTTGTTATCTAAGGCGCTCAAGAGAGCTTCGCTGTTTGAGATAAGAGATTTGAGATTTGAGATTTGGTCGGGAAGTCGGAAAGTCCGCGTAAGTATGAAAGTCCGGAAGAATTTGTTCTTTCGTATAGCAATACATGAATAATCGTTTCATAGCGCAAGTAAAAAGCCCCGCTCGTTTCCGGGCAGGGCTTTAAAGGATCTAATTTATTTAAGCTTACTTGGCTTCTTCGGATTTTTTGGCAGCAGCTTTCTTCGCTTTGCTTTCAGCACCTTCCATCTGCTCCTTCAGTTGCGCCAGGACGCTCAGGTCGCCCAGGGTTGATTTCTCAACCGATTCTTTAACCTTCTTCACCGCATTTACGGTAGCTTTAGCATCCTTCTTGCGGCTTTCGTTTTCCTGGTGACGCGCTTCGTCGCGTGCTTCTTCCCAAATACGGGCATGTGAAATAACGATGCGTTTGTTCTCCTTGTTGAACTCGATGATCTTGAATTCGGCAACGTCATCGGCTTTCAGGCTCTTGCCGTCTTCCTTAACGATGTGCTTGGTAGGAGCGAAGCCTTCCACGCCATAAGGCAGGGCAACTACAGCGCCTTTATCGGTAACCTTCAGCACGGTGCCTTCGTGGATCGAACCCAAAGTAAAGATGGTTTCGAAAGTATCCCACGGGTTTTCTTCCAACTGCTTGTGGCCGAGGCTGAGTTTGCGGTTCTCAATGTCGAGTTCCAGGACAACAACGTCCAATTTTTCACCAACCTTGGTGAATTCGTTCGGGTGGTTGATCTTTTTAGACCACGAAAGATCTGAGATATGCACCAAACCATCGATACCGTCTTCCAGTTCGACAAACACACCAAAATTGGTCATGTTCTTAACAGTAGCGGTGTGGGTTGTGCCGATCGCATATTTTTCGCCGGCATTTTGCCATGGGTCGGGGGTAAGTTGTTTAATACCCAGCGACATTTTGCGCTCATCGCGGTCCAGTGTCAATACCTGTGCTTCTACTTCGTCGCCCACTTTCAGGAATTCCTGGGGGTTGCGCAGGTTTTGTGACCACGACATTTCTGATACGTGGATCAGCCCTTCAACACCCGGGATGATTTCCAGGAATGCGCCGTAATCAGCCACAGTAACCACACGGCCCTTCACTTTTGATCCAACCTGTATAGCCGGATCAAGCGACTGCCAAGGATGCGGGGTTAATTGTTTCAAACCGAGAGCGATACGTTTTTTCTCGTCATCAAAGTCGAGTACCACCACGTTAATCTTCTGATCAAGCGACAGCACTTCGCGCGGATGCTCGATACGGCCCCAGGAAATGTCGGTAATGTGCAGCAGGCCGTCAACGCCGCCAAGGTCGATAAATACGCCGAAGTCGGTGATGTTCTTAACGGTTCCTTCCAATACCTGGCCTTTTTCCAATTTGGCCACAATTTCGGTTTTCTGGTTCTCCAAATCGTCTTCGATCAGCACTTTGTGCGATACCACCACGTTCTTAAATTCGTGATTGATCTTAACAACTTTGAATTCCATGGTTTTGCCCACATACACGTCATAATCCCTGATAGGTTTGATGTCGATCTGTGAGCCGGGTAAAAAGGCTTCAACGCCCATTATATCTACGATCAAACCACCTTTGGTCCTGCTTTTCACAAAACCGGTGATGATCTCGTCATTATCCAATGCCTGGTTAATTCTTTCCCACGATTTCTGGGTTTTTGCACGCTTACGCGAAAGAACTAACTGCCCGTTTGCGTCTTCCTGCGATTCAACAAAAACCTCCACGCTGTCGCCGATCTTCAGGTCCGGCGTGTCGCGGAACTCAGATACGGATACTAGTCCGTCTGACTTAAAGCCGATGTTGAGTACAACATCTTTGTTGTTGATGTTTACAACTATCCCGCTGATGATTTCGCCCTTGTTGATGGAACTGAAAGTACCATCGTACATTTTTTCGAGCTTTTCGCGGTCGGCGTCGCTGTAATTGCCGAATTTCTTTTCGTCGGCATCCCAGTCGAAGTCTTCGCTGGACGTAGCGACTTTTGATTTGATCTCGTCGATCGAGAGTGAATCAGCTTCTGATTCGATGTCTTCTTTTTCTTTGGAAGCTTTAACTACTTCGAGTTCTGCTTCCTTAGCTTTGAGTTCTTTTTCTGCTTCTTGTTTTTTTGCCAAAATAAATTTCTCCTTTTCCCAATGCAATTGGGACTGCAAAGGTACGGATATATTTTCTGGTAATAAAAAAATTTTTAAGTACGATTACACCGATTATGAGGTGATTACACGGATTTCCGAACCTATTAAGCCTTGTTTTTAACTTTTTGCTTCAAGCCTGTCATCTATTTCATCGAATATTGACATAAAGTTATCGGATAGCACTTCCTGGTAGACCGCTAAAACTGCATTCATTTTACCCTCATGCTCAGGCGTAAAGGGCTCTTGCCAAATACGCATGCATATGCGCTTCAGTGCATAAGCGATCTGCTGAGTTTCGGAATAAGTGTG
>JAFDZK010000082.1 GCA_018267005.1 Bacteroidota bacterium | reverse complement strand
TCATCCAGAAAGTCAGCGAAGATGTTATGCCCGCCTCATATTCGGTTTGCGCCGTCGCCATATTTTGGCCAATGCCCGCAATGCCCCTCGCGTACACCTCTGCCTTAAGAAAATGCACCTCAGCCGGCGTCATGAAAATTTCGGGAACGGTGCCTGCCGAGCCCGGGGCGACGCCGTCGCGCCCCCAGTAATAATTGAAATCCGAGTACAGGTTACCTGTTTTGTAGGAGGACCAATCGTTATCTCTGCCCGGGTTATATGGATCGCCGCCGTCAACTATCGCAGTTACCGGGTTTTGCGGGTACGGCGCCCATGCGCCGTTTCCGTTCACTTCAAAATATATTTTACAGCGCGGATCGAAGATACCGCTGCCATCCGCATTATTGTTATTGCTCATCAGGTTCCACATTACCGAACCCATTCGTATGCGGCATTCCTGCCGGAATGAGAATCCCCGGCCGGCTGCATTATAGTCAAAGCCTAACCCGGGAATATTTACCGGGCTTAGACCTACAACGTCGTCGACCGGATCGGTCAGCAAGGGCTTATTCAACGCATCGGCAATGATCGGCCCGGCGTCCTGGTTGTCTTTGTCATACATCGTGAGCGCATAACGCAGGCGGAGCGAGTTGGCAAATTTTATCCATTGCGGTATGTTGTTCGCCAGCAAAAATTCGCTTGAGCCAAATGAATATTGGGCGGGGCTGCTGGTATTAAAATTGTTAACGGCCCACGTAAGATCTTTCAGGCAGGAAAGATAAATTGCCTGCTGCTTATCATAGGGTACGTTAAGGTCCGTAGTCGACCCTGAAAGACCTTTCCCGGCTTTAAAATAAGGAATGTCACCGTAGAAATTTGAAAGTTCGATAGCCTGGTACGCCCTCAATACTTTCAGCATGGCTTTAGCATTGGTATAGTTGGCAGAATCGGGATTCGCAGCTATCATGCTTAGCATCTGGTTTTCGGCCGCAAGATTTTGGTAGAAACCGTTCCAGTTGGCGCCGCCGCCATAACCGTAGTCGGAGGCCGCGTAAACGGCGCCCTGCTGGGTGATGGGATACAACCACCTGGTGCCGGCATTGTCTTCGCCCTGGGCGGTAAGGTCGAGGTTTGCGCCGATGCTTTGATATATCTGTGAGAAGGTGGCCGAGGCGGAACCGTTCCAGGTGGCATTTATTTTTTGAAAATCCTTGGTACAGGACGCGGAAATGCCAATCAGAAGCACTGCAATCGCTATTCCTACCCCGTGTCTTATATGATGATACTTCGACATAACGTTAATTTTTAAGAGTTTTTTAACAACCATATTAAAATCCTGCCCTAACCGAGAATCCGTATGAACGCACCCCCGGCAGACCACCAAATTGAATGCCCTGCACGTTTGAAGTGCCCACAATACTTTCCGGGTTGATGTGATCGGGCAGCGTGGTGAACAGGTAGAACAGGTCGCGGCCGACCAAGGAAACCGACAGATTCTGGAGCATTTTCGTCTTAGCCACCAAGTCTTTTGGTAAGGCATAGGTAATGGCTACCTCGCGCAGTTTACCCCACGAATCGGTAAATATTGAGTTGGTGCGAACGACGGGCACGTTATCCCATGATTGATAGTTGCCGGCATACTTCCACCATGAATTGACCACAGCCGTATTTTGCTGGTACTGGCCGGTCGCAGGGTTTAATGCAACACCGGGCAAAATAACGCCGACATTTGCTTTCGTTCCGTCGGGGAAAGTATAAGGCAATCCGTGGCCGTCACGTTCCCATGCTGTTTCGGGCGCCATGCCTTGTCCCATAATGGTCGCGTAGTCGCCCGACCATATCTGGCCGCCAATTTTAAAATCGGTCAGTACGTACAGGCTGATGTTTTTATACCTGAAAGTTTGCGAAATACCGCCTGTCAGTTTCGGCGTGGCGTTGCCTATTTTAACAATATCGTCCGAAGTAGCGTACTGTGCGCCTAAAACCGGCCCATTGCCGGTGTTCATGCCGTCGGCGTACACGAGATTTACCACCTTCTGGCCATTCTTATATTTATAGTCGTAGCCGTAAATGTCGCCATAGTTATCACCGGGATTAACCCTCATGGAAACGCCGTCGCCGCCGAACCAGGAACCCAGCGGCAGGTAGTTAATACCCGGCGCCAGCGAAACCACCTTGTTTTGGTTATGCGCGCCATTTACGGTTACGTCCCATCCGAAATTATCGGTCTTGATCACTTTGGCATTCACCGAAAATTCGATGCCCCTGTTTCGCAGAGCGCCTGAATTGATCAAAACGCTGTTAAGCCCCGATGAATTAGCCACAGAAATGGTCAAAATCTGGTGGTCTGAGTAGGTATTGTAATAGGTGAAATTTACGTTCAGCCTGTCGTTAAAAAATCCCAGATCGGGTCCGATCTCGAACGATTTGGAGCGCTGCGGACCTATGTTGGTAGGATAGGTGGTCGGCAGTGACAAGCCCGTTTGAAAGCCGGGTACACTGACACTATTATAGACAAGTCCGTTTTGATAAGGCAGATAAGCATTTGCGCTCGTCGCCTCGCTTACGCGCAGCTTTCCGTAGCTCAGCCAATTTTTTACAGAACCAAGGTCGAAAGCGTCGGTAAACACAAAACTCAGGCTTGCCGACGGGTAGAAATAGCTCCAGTTAGTAGGGCGGAGCGTAGACGACCAGTCGTTCGTACCCGACAGATCCAGGAACAGGTAGTCTTTATATGACAAATTAGCCAGGCCGTACACGGAATTTATTTCCATTTCGTTCCTGTTCTCGGTCGGGCGCGGATAGTTTTGAGCCGGACCGGAATAATTATTTAGGTTGTAAATGAACGGATAGTTGAACGGGCCCGGGTTGCTGGCCGACAGATCGTACAAATTCGTATAATACTTCCTTGCTCCAACCGACAAGCTGGCATTAAAATCACGGGCTATATGCTCCTTATGGAAGACAAGCCGGCCATCCAGGTTTTCGGTAAATACATTTGCCACGTCGTTGGAATACGATCCTAATAATCCGGCCGGATCATATGGCTTATTTTTTGTTTCGTACTCGGTAGTATAGTAGTTGAGGCCGACATTGCCGCTTGCCCGCAGCCACGAGGTGATTTCGCCGTTAACCGAAATCGAGCCGATCAACTGGTTTTGTGAAAACGTTGTGATATTGTTGTAAAGGTTCCACCAGTAATACTGCTGCCCATATCCCCATGGGGCTTGTGTCAAAATGGTATTACGCGATCCGTCAGGGTTATAAGTAAGGCCCTTTTCGATGGGCTTGTAATCAGCCGGTATATTATAAACGGTCATATAACCGACCCCGATATTACCGTTGCCGCTACCCGGGCTGCCGTTTTCGGCGTAAAGATTCACGGGGTTATATTTATCCAGGTTGATATAGCTGGCGGTCGCGTCGACCTTCACCTTTTGGCTCACATTGATAGACGATCCCAGGTTCAACGTATTGGTCGTGGAATTGCTGTTATAGGTTATGGCGTCATTGGTCGTCCGTGTATAAGACGCACGCATGGTGCCCAGGTCGCCTCCGCCCGAGACAGAGATATTCTGGGTTTGGGTGTTCCCCGTCTTATAAAAACTTTGGAAGATATTGGAGTTGGGCGTGTATGGCCTGGTGGTACCGTCCCACCAAACCAGCGGCTGTCCCGACATTCTCGGTCCCCATGATGAGCCGTCGCCTGGGAAACCGATGTAATTGTAAAATGCGCCCCCGGCCGGGCTGGTAACTCCGGGACTTACATAAGCGCCGGGTATATTTCCCAGCGGACCGTACGGGTCGCCTTCTATTTGTTCCTCCCTGTTTTGTCCGCTGTTATTGGTATAGAACGGCGGGTTGGCGGAGTAAAGGTCTTCGGTCATACCGTTTCCAAATTCATGCTGGGTTTGTATAAACCGGTACGGGTCGTTCCATCGGATCGAGTAATTATAATCAACCCCAAAGCCCTTTTTCTTCGCGCCCTTTTTGGTGACGATCAATATAACGCCGTTGGCGCCGCGGGCGCCGTATAAGGCTGCCGCGGTTGGACCTTTAAGGACGTTCACGCTTTCGATATCGTCGGGATTTACGGTATTTAAAAATGAACCAAAGTCCGTCGGCGGCTGCGAAACGTCGGTAGTGCCCTGGCTTAATGCGTCAATATTCGATTGGATTTTTCCGCCAGGCTGCAGGGGTTCGTTATCGATCACAACATTATCTACCACGATAAGCGGCTGGTTGTTGCCGAAAAGGTTATTGTTCCCACGAATAACGATACGGGTAGAAGCGCCTTCGACGCCATTGGGTACGGTTATGTTCAAACCGGATACTTTTCCCATCAAGCCCTCGGATATGTTCGGCGGATCGGCCTTCACTACTTCATTTCCCGAAACCGACTGGACAGAATATCCAAGGGATCTCGCTTCGCGTTTGATATTCAAAGCCGTAACGACAACGCTGTTTAGCGAACCTGTTGCGGCAGTAAGGCTAACATTGAAATTGGTCTTATCGCCAACCGTGATTTCCTGCGCGTTGTAACCGACGAACGAGACGACGAGCACGGCAGTCTTGTCGGGGACCGTAATGCTGAAGTTGCCATTTACGTCTGTTGAGGTAGCCGTATTGGTGCCTTTCACCTTTATGGTGGCGCCGGGGAGCGACGCACCCTGTTCGTCGGTGACCTTCCCTTTCACAACGATCGGATCGACTTGTATCGTCCCGGAACCTTTTGCTGTTTTTTCGCTCAGGACAATAGTTTTTTGAACTATTTTGTAGGTAATCGGCAGATCTTTAAAACAAGCCTCGAGGGTGTTTTCAAGGCTCTGGTCCTTTATATCCAGTGATACTTTGTAGGATTGTTTTACAATGTCTGTTTTATACCAGAAGGTGTACCCGGTTTGTTTTTCGATCTCGTTCAGAACTTTTTCGAGTCTGACGTTTTTGTTAGTTATCGTTATGTTCTGTCCGAAGGTGGTCGCACTTACATGCAGAAAGAAGACAGTAACAAAAGTAATAGTTAGTTTCATAACCAACATTATCTTTTTAAACCGCTGGCAGGTATGCCTCAACGGCTTAATAGTAGAAATTTCCATACATTTGTTTGGTTTTTGGGTTTAGAACTGATTACAGGTCACTCTATCTTTTTTAGCCCAGCCGCTTTGCCGGGAAGTGCTCGCAACACATTCCGGCTTTTTTGCTGGTAAAGCTCCGGGCCCCGCCCATCAGCTTTAATTACCAGTGTTTATTTGACGATGATCTTCCTCCCTTCCATAGTGAAATTGATACCGCTTAGTTCCAGTATCTTTAAAACATCGGATGCATTTGAATTCCTGGAAATACGCCCGTGATAAGTCGATGCAGGTACCGGCCCGGCGTATTCTATGTCGACGTTGTACCAGCGGCCTATTTGACGCATAATGGTTTTTATGTCGGCGTTATTAAATTGAAACATGCCATTTTTCCAGGCGGTCACCTCGTCCAGGTCGACATCGCTTTTCAGTTCCGAAACGCCGTTGTTCTTTAACAGGTATTGCTGGCCTGGCCTGATCAGGGTTTGGCCTTTAGCGTCATATATTTTCACGCTGCCTTCGACGAGCGTGGTGGCTGCGGAGGCTTCATCAGTGTAGCAATTAATGTTAAACCGGGTCCCGATGTCCTGTATCACCTGGTTGGCGGTTTTTACTTTAAACGGTTGCTTTGCATTATGAGCAACCTCAAAATAAGCTTCGCCGGTTAGCTCAACCTGCCTTTCGCTGCCGGTAAAGGCTGTGGGGAACGTTAGGGATGAAGCCGCGTTCAGCCAAACTTTGGTGCCATCGGCAAGTGTCAGCTCAAACTGCCCGCCTTTCGGTGTGGTAAGTGTATTGTAAGTTACATGGGTGTCGGTTGAATCGGCTGCGGCCTGGTAGGCTAATTGGCCGTTTTGTTTGGTGATATGAGCGCCGGGCTGTGCGGTAAGAGCGCCGTTCCTTAATTGGCCCAGGTCGATTGTCGAACCATCGGCCAGCGTTAATGTGGCCTTGTCGCCCCCGGGCGCCAGGTCGCGCTGAGTTTGCCCCTTAATGATGAGGGTATTATGGCGTTGCTTGCTGACAATAAATACCGCCAGTGTCAAAAACAATAAGATCGATGCTGCTGCCTGGAAATATTTCTGCCTGTAAACGGGTATTACACGTTTATTAGCGCTTTTGAGCCGGTCGTTTATTCCCTGCCTGAGGGAAGCCTTAAGCGCACCGATCTCATCCTTGTTTAGCTTGTCCGTGACGTTCGGGTTTTCGGAAAAATGGGCATAGTAATTTTCAACCGCGCTAATCTCTTCAGCCGAAGCCGTACCATTCAGATACTTTTCAACCAGTTTTAAAAAATCTTTCTTAGGGTGCCGGGGCATAAGCTGTTTTTCTACATGTATCTAAACAGTTATGAATCTCCCATTCCCCTGTTAAATTTTTTTTAACGTCGGGGGAATGATTTGTTAACCCCGGCAACCAGCAAAGTGCCGGGTATATCAGAGCATCAGTGAAATCAGTTTCCCTAAGTGCATACGAAGTTGTTTCAATGAGGTGGCGAATTGGTTTTGAACCGTTTTTTGGGAAACCTGTAATAGCTCGCTGATCTCTCGGGTCGAAAGGTCCTGGCTGAATTTCATTTGGAAGACCTGTTTCCTTTTCTCGGGCTGCATGTTCAGCCATATTCCGATACACTCTCGAATCTCTTTTTCAAAGAAAATCGAATCGGGATCCGATGTGGAAGCGATCATAAATTCAATAGGCTCGGCGAAGGCGCCTACATTCTTCTGTTTTTTATACAAGGAAAAAATACGGTACCGTACTGCGGTACACAAGTAGGCGGCAAGATTGTCGATTTGCCTGTCCTGCCTTTTCAGCCACAGGTCGGCAAAGACATCCTGTATCACATCGGCGCAAAGCTCTTCGTCCTTCAGCCGTTTATGACTTTCGTTATACAGCTTAAGCCAGTAGCGTTCGTATATCTCGCTGAACGCTGCCTCGTCGCCTTGTGTTAAAAGGGTAATCAATTCATTGTCCCTGCATGAATTAAGTATCCTCATTGCCTGAAGGTGAGTTTACAGTTAATTAACTAAGTATAACTTAGGTGGTTGCTTTGCCGGCGGCAAGGCGTAAATATATAAACATTTGTATTTATCAAGCAAATTGTTACAAACGGTTTTAGGGATATTCAGTACACTAAGCAGTTTGACAGACTGAGATAATGCTCGATTATCTTTAAATCAAAAACCTTTCGGCAAAACGTCTTGTTACCCTATAAGCAGGCGCAATAAAATTGCTTAGACAACACGTATCTAAGCCTATCGCTTAGCTTCCCCGACTATACCGCTCGAAAAATATGAAAGAAATTGATCTAAAGAACAAAGTTGTTGTTATAACCGGCGCGTCAGCTGGTTTGGGCCGGTCGCTGGCCCGCGAATTTGCTAAACATGGAGCAACATTGGCGCTCATCGCCAGGGGTCTGGATGGGCTCAACGCGGCGGTCGACGAAGCCCGGCAGGCCGTCTGCCGCGCACAGGCTTACCCGGCCGACGTAGCTGACTATGAGCAGGTGGAAGCCGCGGCAAATGCCATTGAATCCGAGTTGGGCCCCATCGACATTTGGGTGAACAACGCCATGGTAAGCGTTTTCGGGCCACTGAAAGAGATGGAATCTAAGGATTTCAGGCGGGTAACCGATGTAACCTATCTCGGGCAGGTTTATGGTACCCAGGCCGCACTGAAAAGGATGTTGCCGCGCAACAAAGGCACCATTATCCTGACGGGTTCGGCTCTGGCCTATCGTGGTATTCCGCTGCAATCGGCTTATTGCGGGGCGAAGCATGGCATTCACGGCTTTTTCGAATCGTTGAGAGCCGAGTTGAGCCACGACAAAAGCGGCGTCAATCTGAGCATGGTGCAACTGCCGGCGATGAACACTACGCAATTCGGTTTTGTAAAAAGCTACCTACCCAATAAGCCCAAACCGATGGGCCGGATCTACGAGCCGGAAGTGGCCGCGAAAGCGATAGTCGAAGTCGCTAAAGATCCGCAGCGTGAAGCCTTTGTAGGTTATCCTACGGTGGAAACTATTATCGGAAATAAACTTGCGCCGGGATATCTTGACAAATATCTCGGTAAAACCGGCTATAAAGGCCAGCAAACGGATGAGCCTGCCGATCCGAACCGGAAAAATAATTTATACGAGCCCATCCCCGGCGATCATGGCGCACATGGTGAGTTCGGTGCGCAGGCATGGAATTTCAGTCCGCAGTTTTGGGCGGCAAGCCATAAAACCGTAACGTGGGGCGCCGTGGCGCTGGCGGGTTTTGGGCTGGGCCTGCTATTCACCAGGAAATTGATCACGAAATAATCCCCTGATATGGTCTTAGCAGGTTTGTGGGATATAAAACAGTCATCCATATTTAATGTCGCAAGTCCGCAGGCGGATAAGATCGGAGCGGTTGGCAATGGCTTCCTGGTAGCCGCCACGGGGATGTTCCTGCTGGTTGCGGTATTAACGGTTTATATCTGCCGGAGATATCGGGCGAGGGCTGGCGGCCCCGAGCCTGCGCAAACCTCAGGAAACCGAAAGCTGGAGATAATGATGGTTGGCGTGCCCCTGCTGATGGTAACGTTTTTCTTCTTCTGGTCGCTGAAAACGATGAGCGCGGTGCTTCCGCCGCGGCCGGCAAACCGTACACCCGACGTTATAATAACCGGGCACCAGTACTGGTGGCAGGCAGATTATCCCGCAAATAGAATTTCTACCGCTAATGAAATTCATCTTCCCGTGGGCAGAAAGCTCCTTGTAGCATTGCGAGCGGCCGATGTGATACACGATTGGTGGGTACCCGCGCTCGGCGCTAAAATGGACATGATACCCGGTACCGAAAATTATTTATGGATAACCATCACCAGGCCGGGAACCTATCTGGGCGGCTGCAGCGAGTTTTGCGGCCAGGAACATGCCTGGATGCGCATAAGGGTAATAGCCCAGGAGCCAAAGGATTACGAGCAGTGGCTGGTCAGCCAGGCGGCAATCGACAAATTGCCTGCCGATAGCCTCACGACGAAGGGCGCCGGGTTGTTTATGCATGCATCGTGCAGCAGTTGCCATAGTATCCGCGGTACCGCTGCTGTGGGAACAGACGGGCCTGATCTGTCGCATTTTGCGGGCAGGCGGACAATGTTAACGGGCATACAGAAAGTAAGCAAGCAAAATATCTATTTGTGGCTGCTTGATCCGCAGAAGGTAAAGCCGGGCGCACATATGCCGAAGTTTATTTTCGGCAGGGATAGTTTGCTCGCGTTGACTGCCTATTTATCGAGCTTAAAATGAGCAGACTTGAACATATACGTATACCGGAACCTGAAAAACCCCTACCGGGCCTGACCATTTCCAGTGACCAGGGCCTGATACAGTGGCTATCCTCCGTCGACCATAAACAGATCGGTATCATGTACTTGTGGTTATCTGTGTTGTTTATCCTTGTGGGCGGTATTGAAATTCTGCTGGTGCGCATCCAACTGGCGGTTCCGAACAATCATTTTTTGAATCCGGAGGTTTTCAACCAGTTGTTCACCATGCACGGGACAACGATGATCTTCTTTGTTCTGGCGCCGGCTATTTTTGGCTTTGCCACCTATTTCGTCCCGCTGATGATCGGTGCTAACGATATGGCGTTCCCGCGGATGAATGCATTCAGTTTCTGGTGCACGCTTTTTGGCGGGCTGTTGCTTTATTTTAGTTACTTAGCCGGTGGCGCCCCGGATGCCGGCTGGTTCAATTATGCACCGCTCAATCAATTCAGCTATTCTTCCTCGCCAGGCATCGATTACTACTGTTCGGGTTTACTTTTAGCAGGCATCGGCACGGTAAGCGCTTCGGTTAATTTTATCGTTACTATCTTTCGGCTTCGCGTGGACGGCATGGGGCTTAAACAGATGCCCGTGTTCGTCTGGATGATCCTGATCAATTCTTTCCTCATCCTTGCGGCATTCCCGTCTTTGAATGCGGCTCTTGTCATGTTGCTGCTGGACCGCGAATTGCATGCGCATTTTTTTAATCCGGGCAATGGAGGATCGGCGCTGTTGTGGCAGCATTTGTTCTGGCTTTTTGGCCATCCTGAAGTTTATATCCTGATACTGCCTGTATTCGGCATATTTTCCGAAGTTTTCCCGGTGTTCAGCCGTAAACCCATATTCGGTTACGGGTTCGTCGTTGCTTCGGGCGTCGCCATCGCCCTGCTTGCGTTTGGTGTTTGGGTACACCACATGTTCGCCACCGGCCTTGGCAATACGGTAAATAATTTCTTTGCTGCCAGCAGCCTGCTGATCGGCGTGCCCACAGGCGTCAAAATCTTCAACTGGCTGGCTACCATGTATGGCGGCAGTATCCGCTTCAGTGTTGCGATGTTATTTGCCATTGCCTTCCTGGTCGAATTCACTATCGGCGGCTTGACCGGGATATCATTCGCCATCGTACCGATAGACTGGCAACTGACGGACACCTATTACGTGGTCGCTCACCTGCACTATGTCTTTATCGGGGGCAGCCTGTTCGGCTTGATATCCGGGATATTTTACTGGTATCCTAAAATAAGCGGCCGGATGCTGAGTGAAAAAATGGGAAGATGGTTCTTCTGGCTTTTTGTCATTGGATTCAACCTGACGTTCCTTGTGCAGCACGCCCTGGGCGCTATGGGCATGCCGCGAAGGGTATACACGTATCCGGACCTGCCGGGCTGGGGAATATTAAATATGATTTCCAGCCTGGGCGGGGGATTGATGGGTATTGCCGTTTGCCTGCTGGTTTATATGCTTTTCACGTCCCGAAAAACCGGCCAAATAGCCGGCAGTGATCCATGGGACGCAAATACGCTGGAATGGACAACCACTTCTCCGCCTCCGCTTAAGAATTTCAATTTAGTAATACCAGTACGAAGTACCAGGCCTTTCCGCGATTGGAAAAGACCGGATGATACTGATTGGGCAAGAGAAGGAGTAAACAATGAATAAATTAATGATGAAACTGGTTGTTGGCACCGAAGCCATGTTCTTTTTGTCGCTGATCGTAGCCTTTATCTATTTTTCATTGTCGCCGGCATTTAGAAATTTACAGCAGAGCACCCTGGATATTAAAACCACCGGAATGTTCAGCGTACTGCTTTTTTCCAGCAGCTTCACTTTCTGGCGCGCCGACGCAAATTGCAGGAAAGGGCGCATCAACCGTTTAAAATTCTGGCTGCTGTTTACCATAATATTGGGCATCATCTTCCTGGTGGGGCAGGCTAAAGAATATATGAAGTTGCTTGACGAGCATGTCAACCTGGCCAGCAGCACATTCGGCACCAGCTTTTTCACATTGACCGGTTTCCATGGTTTGCATGTAGTCGTCGGATTGATCATTCTGACGATCGTCACATGCCTGGCTTTTCTCGGCGACTTCGATGCCGGCGGTTCATCGGTGATCAGTACCGTCGGCATATACTGGCATTTTGTCGATATCGTGTGGGTTTTTGTGTTTTTTGTTGTCTATGTAGTTCCTCATTTAATGTAATATGGCATTGTTATCTCACTGGCATTTCGATCCGCTGCTCATTTTATTTGTTGCGGCGTTAACGGTGTTGTACGGATTTATTTCCCGTTTCAGGCGCCCCACTAATAACTGGTATTTCGGGTCTGCGGTCTTTTTCTTTTTGCTCGCAACCTGCTCTCCGCTGCACTTTTTTGGAATGCATTATTATTTCTCGGTATATATGGTTTGCCACATAACACTGTTGCTGCTATGTGGCCCGCTGCTGGTAATGGCCTTGCCGCACAAGCCTTCGCCGTTTGTGACCACACGGCTAAAAGCATTTGCAGCTTCCCTGTCGTCGCATCCATGGCTCCTGTGGTTTGCGGGTGTCGGTATTATGTGGTTTTGGCATATTCCAATTGTTTTTGACGATAGTATGGGCGCCATGCAAAGCGGATTCAGTATCATTTCTTCTATACACCCGCTTACCATGCTCGCCGGCGGCTTTCTTTTTAGCTGGCCGTTGTTCAGTCCTATCGAAAATCGCCAATTACATCCGCTTGCGGGTGTTTTGTATCTCTTTACAGCATGCATTAGTTGCTCGCTGTTGGGTTTGCTGATCACGTTTGCACCGGCTGGAACTTATCACCACTATATCGGGATGGCAAACATGCCGGGAAGGCCGTGGAATATTTCATGGCAGGACGACCAGCAGGCTGCCGGCCTGATCATGTGGGTACCCTGCTGCTTCCTTTACCTGACCGGCTGCATTTACCTGCTGGCGCATTGGTTTTCGGCCAAATCCACTAATGCCGGCAGGCGCCCTGAAACGATCAAACCGCTCATATTACATGAAAATGGGAAAAAATAAGAAACAAGGAATTGCCGCGCAAAGCCAACGGACGCTGTCGCAAGGGCTTTCAAAACGCACCAATTGGCCATTGGTTCTGGGGCTGGGATTGACATTTATCCTTTGGGACTGGCTTACCAATTCGAGTCGTATTGCGGTTGCGGCCGATGTGCCGGTAATACCGAAAAAACAAAAAATTGAGAATGAGCAGATTGTCACAGAAAACGAAGGCGAACGGGCGCTGCCGCACAGGCTGCCGAAACCTACTTATTGGCCTTTTTTCCTTGCGCTGGGCTTAACTTTTATTTTCTGGGGGCTGCTTACAACCTGGGTTATTTTATTAGCTGGTTTCCTGGTTTTTATAATATCGCTTTGGGGATGGATAAACATATTGCGCCATGAATGAACCTGAAAAAAATGAAAGCCGCCGAAGCTTCCTTGTAAAGCTGAGCACCAGTTTGGCAGCACTGTCCGCGGTGGTTGCCTCAGTTCCCGTCTTAAGCTCATTCTTTGCTCCGTTGCTGGAAAAAACGCCCCAGGTTTGGCGGAATGTCGGCGAGCTTTCAAAATTCAAGGTCGGCGATACGACGCTCGTGCAGTTTCAAAATGCCGATCCGGAAGCATGGGCCGGTGTAACGGCTCACACGGCTGCGTGGCTCCGGAGGGATTCTGAAAAGTCGTTCACAGCCTTTTCAGCAAATTGCACTCACCTGGGTTGCCCGGTGCGGTGGGAAAAAGATGCCGAGCTGTTCATGTGTCCCTGCCATGGCGGAGTTTATTATAAGGACGGTTCTGTGGCCGCCGGTCCGCCTCCAAAATCGTTGGTCAGGTACAAGGTCAGGATCAATAAAAACCAGGTAGAGATACAAACATCGCCCGTGCCCATTACCTCGATAAGCGCTTAGCATAATGAAATTTTTGAAAAAAATATGGCATTGGGTCGATGACCGCAGCGGGTTGACCGAAATTTTTCTGCCGCTGATCAAACACCCCGTTCCGCCCGGCAGTAAATGGAGCTACGTATTCGGCAGCGCTACTTTGTTCTGTTTCATATTACAGGTGATAACCGGCGTGGCGCTGGCATTATTATACCAGCCCTCTTCATCCGGCGCCTACCAGTCACTTGAATTTATTACAAATAAAGCCGCTTTCGGAAACGTTTTAAGAGGAATTCATTATTTCGGCGCCTCCGGAATGATCATCATGGTTGGTGTTCACATGATCCGTGTTTATATAACCGCAGCTTATAAATATCCCAGGGAGATGGGCTGGATCAGCGGCGTTATCCTGCTTTTTCTGACCATTGCCATGGGCTTTACCGGCCAGTTGCTGCGCTGGGATTCTAATGGTGTTTGGTCGTCGGTAGTCGCTGCCGAACAGCTTGGAAGAGTGCCGGTGATCGGCAGGCCGCTTGCCCGCTTACTTTTAGGAGGCGATACCATCGGCGGCCATTCCCTCAGCCGCTTTTTCGCGTACCATGTGTTTATTATACCTGCCTTTATTTTTCTTGTTGTCGGATATCATTTAATGCTGGTGATACGTAATGGAATATCCGAGCCACCAAAAGCCGGAAGGCTCGTAGATCCGAAAACCTATAGGCAATGGTATAAAGACATGCTCAAAAAAGTCGGCGTGCCCTTTTGGCCATACGCGGCCTGGCGCGATATTATATTCGGTACCGCCACCATTGCCGTCATTATCTTGCTCGCTGTATTTGCCGGGCCGCCAAAATTGACGCAGGCGCCCGACCCTTCGATGGTCTATAGCCAACCTAAGCCCGACTGGTACATGCTTTCCATTTTTTCGCTATTCGCCCTGATGCCTGCCCGGATCGAGTCCTACATGATCGTGATAGGCCCATTATTGACAATCTTCCTTCTGCTGGCATTGCCGTTTGCATCCAATAAAGGGGAACGCAGTCCGCTGCGCCGTCCATGGGCCGTATTTGGTTCGGTCTGTGTGGTCGTATTTGTTTTAAGCCTGTTCCTGGCCGGCGAGCGGTCCGCGTGGTCACCCAGTTTTAATGCCAAACCACTAACCGCCGCTCAAATTAATTCTGCGGACACAACAGTAATAAGCGGCGCAGCATTGTTCTATAAAAAAGGCTGCCTCTATTGTCATAAGATTAACGGACAGGGCGGCTTAAAAGGTCCTGATCTAAGCCATGTTGCTTTACGACTTTCGGCCGGCCAGATGACAACCCGAATTATCAACGGCGGCGATCAAATGCCGGCTTATGGCGGTATAATGAGCAATGGCGACATGCACAAAATACTTGCATTCCTCGACAGCAGGCGGTGAAGTTTGTTCGGACCGATAACCTTTAATTCGCCATTCAGCTTCCAAACCCTGTATATAAAGATTTTTGCTTAGTGCTGTTGATTCACTCTGAATAAGCAATCGTCGACAACAAGGCGTTCTCGCTCTGGCGGGAATCCAGCCTGGTGTGCTGGATCACAACCGGAACGTCGGCCATAAAAACACTGGAATAGGATAGGCCGGGTGGTATCTTTTCGGGCTCGTCCAGATCGTTGAAACGGATATGTTTGGTGCGCAGCGCCGGAACTAAAATTTGATAGGGACCAGCCGGCTCGCGGTCGGCGAAGTATATTGTCAGCGTGACATGTGCATCCTGCGAATTGGTATTTAAAATGCAGGCTGCTTCATGGCTTGTCATTTCGGGTGACGGCCCGTTGCTCCATGCCGGGATATACCCTTCGGGTATGGCCCATATTTTTTTACCGATCTGCATTTATTTACGTTTAACAAAAAAGCTGACAGCCAACACCCCGATCAACACGCCTGCTCCGACTGCTGCCAGCTTTAACTTTTTATTATTCCTCGTTACCTGTGATTTTAATTTTGCGCCGTCTACATATTTTTTCTCCGGATAGACCAGATCGGGCTTTTCATCCTTAATAGCCATTTGCAAAACCTGGGCGATATGCAATCCCTTGCGCTCCGTTTCCTGTTCGATCTGTTCGCGGCAGCTAAAGCCATCCGCGATGATGATCGTTTGCGCACCCGCGTTTCGTACCTCGGGCAGCAACACGCGTTCACCGGCGGCCTTTCCTACGTCATAATGACTGCCCTCTTCATAACCGAAATATCCTGCCATGCCGCAGCAGCCCGAGTCGAGCATTTTGTAATCCAGTTTCATTTTATCCAGCAGTTTTTCATCGCTGTCCATTTTCATAATGGCCTTATGATGGCAATGGCCATGCACAACTGCTTTCGCCTTGAACGCCGGCGGTTCAAAGTCGGGCGCCTTTTTTTCAAGAAATTCAGCGAGCGTAAATACCTGCTTTTGCAAGCGTTTGGCATCTTCATTGTTGGGGAACAGATTTACCAGTTCGTCACGGAAAACCGCTACACAGCTTGGCTCAAGTCCCACGATCGGTGTTTCGTTTTCAATATCCTGGCTGAGCGCGCTCATGATCTCAACTAACAAACCTTTAGCCGTGTTCAGCATACCAAAGTCGTAAAGAGGCCGTCCGCAGCACAGCGTTTGCCGGGGAAGGGCCACTTCAA
>JAFDZK010000081.1 GCA_018267005.1 Bacteroidota bacterium | reverse complement strand
CTCCGGGCGTAATCGCTCAATTTCCCGGTTGCGACGCATAAAGCGAATGAAAATAAGTGCGGTAAGCAAATTCTCCGTGCGGGAACAATTGCCTGAACGTATTTTCCGATGCCGCGCCCAGTTGAAACCTACGTTTTTCGAACACCGGCATATCCATACCAGTCAAAGCCTTTATCCCGCGACGAACGATCTCGCCCTTGAGTGCATAAAGCGCCTCCTCGTTCCAATCTGTTAATTGGATGAACGGTATACCTTCGGCCACTTCGATGACATTGGGAAGCGCATAAGGGCTAAATCCTCTGAATCCTAATTTTCTGCCCGGCGCGTAAGAACGAACATGTCCGCGGCTTTGCCCGCCGGAGTAGGTAAGCGAATGCTTGATCTTGTCGACACCCCAGCCTTCCTGGTAAAGCATGACGTTGTTCAGTACGCTCCGAATGGTTAATTCTGTATTTGCCGCAATGGGATAATCTTTCAGGTTTTCGTCGCCGCCATCACCATCTGCAAGATATTTCCATTCGGGATATAATTTCCTTATCTGGTTGCACAGGGCCAGGGCCATAGTGGCCGATTCCAGGTCGAGCGGCTTATAATCCTCAATGACCTTGATAGCCTCCTTGTAATCGACTGCAGATTTTGGCACATCGATCACTTCCAAATACAGGGACATGCCCAACTGATCAAGGAAGCTGTGAGCTTGCTCGGCATCCGGCCCGCCATTGACCGACAGCGTGAATGCCTTTAATCGTTGAGGCGACATGCCCATGTTAAGCATCAGGTGGTGGAGCACCAGGAATACCGATCCGCTGTCTATTCCGCCTGAAAACAAAACGCCTACCGGTTCATCAGCAGGTATCGACAGGAGCCACTTGCGGCACTCGGCAGCTAAAGCCTCCATATACATTTTGCCTATCTGGTCGAGATCGTTGGTCAGTGCATTACGTTTCGGTTCAAAATAGCGGGTATATATGGGGTTCGGGTCGGGGCAGCCGACTATTTCCAATCGTACCACAAAATGTGCGGGCACCATCCGGGTATAAGAGGGATGAAACTGGCTGTGCAATCCTTTCGACTTCAAGTAATCGTATATTTCATCTATCCGTTCGGCTACGATAAGCAAGGGACCCGCTACCTGTTTCGCTAAAAAGTAACGCATCGGCCGGCCAATAGAACGAGCCATGAATACCTCTCGGCCCACTTTTTCTACTATGGCAAATTGACCCTCAATTTGGCGTACACGGGATGCATCGCCCGAAATGACCGCTGCTGATACTTCATCGGCCGTCATATTGAATATAATATTGTTATTGTAATCTAAAAGATTTACAAAATCTGTTACTGTTTGCGTTTGGTAATTCATCTTGTTTATAATAAAAAGCACGCTGAATGCGGCAATCGTCAAATATAGCGCATTTAGTATTTCTTAGGGATTTAATAATGTTCGACGTTACGGCAAATCATTCTGAGTCTATGTCGGCAATTGCGACTTGCGTATGGCTAAGTTGTTCTGCCGTAATATCCTCCAACTGGCGTTTCCGTGTCTCGATGCCATAAAAAGTTATGGCGGCGGCTGCCAATACCAGCGGAACAGCGCCTATCAAAGCCGTAACTGCGATAGACGGCGGAGCTATAGCTAACACAACCATAGCGATGATAAGAACGCCGCCGAATTTGCTGAACCCTGCCACCAGGCCGCTTCCGCGCGAACGTACCCTTGTAGGATATATCTCGGCCGCATAGGCGGAAAGAATGGAAATAACCGAACTTATACCCCAAATCGGGACTATGAGCAAAATGTAAAGCAACACGTGATGGTGTATGATAGAATTTCCCGTGAACCAAAAACCCGCCATGGATGCGGCGGTAAGCAGCGTCAGCCCAACGATGGTCCATTTACTGCTCCAGAATCCATACATCCAGGCGATCAGGAAATTAAGCGGGAAGCCGATCAGCGCAGCATTTCGCAACAGTTGAAACGAACCTGCCTCGCTTAGTCCCATACGCTGCAGGTTGGAAGGTATCCATAGCTGGAATCCAAACTGAACAAAGCCTCCGCCAAGCGCCAGTAGCGCGACTGTGAATGTAATTTCGCGAAAAGGCGGGCGAAAAAGCTCGCGGAATTGATCTCTGACCTTAGACTCCGCTATGGCCGACGATATTTTTTCTTTAATAGCCACCGCGCCAAAGCGTTTCATAACGTCCTGCGCCTCTTTTAACCGGCCATGATTAAGCAGGTAACGCGGAGATTCGGGTATCCAGCGGTTGAGAAATATGAGCATGACACCCGTGGGAAAGCCGATAAGCCAGAGAATACGCCATGAGTAATGCGGCACGAGCCAGGAAGCCAGCGCACTGCTGATGATATAGGCCCCGGCGATGTCGCCGCCTAAAAGTACCATCAGCCAGCCGCGGTGCCTTGCCGGTATGCTTTCGGCAATAAGTGTGAACATGATCGGCAGCATGCCTCCCACGCCCCATCCCATTATAAGGCACATCATGCAGTTCATCCAGAACGAGGGCATAGAGCCGCAGGAACTAGTGGCGATAAAGGTTATACCGGCCATGAGTATGGAAGACTTGCGGCCAATTCTGTCTCCCAGCCAGCCCCACAGAAAAGAGCCTAATACGGTTCCGGTAATACCGGACAACGGAAGCAACGCAACAGGAATGGTGCCATGCGGATTGACCGGAGATTTCAATCCGTATTCTCTTGCCACACCAGGAACAACGAACGAAAGAATGGTGGGTTTCATTACATCGAGGGTAATCGCAATCGCCATTACGATTAATAACCCCACGTGCGTGAAATTAATAGGTGCGTCATCCAGCGCACGGACCTTTAATTGGTAATCGTTGTTCTCCATAGTTACCGAAGGAGGAATCAGGCTGTATAACGTAGCGAAAAGGCCAAGAACAACGAGTCCCATGCCAATATCCATCGTCATGCTCATAGGCATGCCCACCATCCGGAAGCCCATGCCGGCCGAGTTGACATACATAGGAAGCTGGAGGGCAACACCGATTGCAACAGCTAAAAAACCCACCCAAAAGGCCCCTTTACTTTTAAAGATGATATTCGTTTTATAATGTATTGTATTACTCATTTATTATTAATGCTGGTTTCGCCTTTGAGGCGAACATATTACGATTTTTTTAATTCTTCTGCTAAGGTAAAATTAATGGACGAAGGCCTATAACCTTCGCGGACGCGCTGTTCGCCCATCTTATCATAAAACGCTTCGTTATCCGGCTGCCAGGTGGCCAGGCCATCAACATAGCGGTTATACATGCAAAACGCAGCAGCGATCAATACTGTATCGTGTATCTCGATGTCCGTGGCGCCCTCGTTACGCGCGGCTGCGATATCTTCGGGCAAAACATTTTTTCCGCCCGCCTGCACTTTAGCCGCAATCTTCAGGAGCGCCCTCAGTTTATTACTGATCGGGGCAGCGTCAGGGTCGGCGAGTACTTGTTTAACCAATGCCAGGTTACTGCCGAGCTGATGTTTGGCTATAGCGCTATGCGATGCTGTACAGAACTTACACGTGTTTAAATTGGATACATAAGAAGCGATGAGCTCGCGCTCGCCGGCGCTGAGCGTCGGGTGTGGATCGTGCAACAAAACCTGCGCAAGATTGCACAAAGGCGCTGCGGTTTCAGGACGATAAACGAACAGGCTGCGGATGCCGGGATATTCCTGGGGTAAGTCGATGTATGGCATGTTAATTTTCATTAAGTTAAAACTTTATTTAAAAACACTCGATTGATAACCGTTCAATGCCCCCTGGGGTGCACGGTTTACGTAAATCTGCCGGTCAGCCGGCGCCCAGGTTGCAAGTCCGTCTACATAACGGTTGAACATGCAGAATGCGGCAGCGATCAAAACGGTGTCATGTATCTCCACGTCAGCAGCGCCATTTCTACGGGCATCTTCAATTTGTTCTGCTGTCACATTTTTTCCGCCCTTTTGCACGCTTGCGGCAATAGTTAGCAAAGCTTTTATTTTACCATCGAGCTCTGCGGTCTTAAAATCCTGTTTGATACGATCAATCTGGTCGATACTGCATCCCAGATAATGTCCGGCCATAGCGCCATGGACGTTTTGACAGAAGAAGCAGTCGTTCAAATAGGATACGTAGGCGCCGATCAGTTCGCGTTCACCACGGCTTAACGTGTTGTTATCGTCGCGAAGTAAAGTTTCGGCTAAAAAATTAAGCGGCGCCTCGGTTTCGGGGCGGTAAGCCATCAGGCCCCTGATGCCCGGAAGATCGTTGTTCAGTTCGATATGTGCCATAAATTAACGTTTAACAGATTGTGTGCCGGCTTGTATGTCTTTAATCACCAACATCGCGATCAAGCCGAGTACAAAAACCAATGAGAAAATAAACAATGCATTACTGTAGCCGCCAAGCGCAGTCTCCAATACACCTACGCCCAAAACAGCAGCGCCGGTAAATAACCGGCCGATATTAAAACAAAATCCCGTTGCCGATGCGCGGATAGATGTCTGGAACAGCAATGGAATATAGAGCGAAAGTACGCCCTGGCTAATACCGAAGAACAAGGCAAGAATTGCGATCTCGACATAAATTATGTCCGAAAAAATAGTGTTTGTTTTGAACAGAACGAATGAAATAACCGAACAAACCACAAATGACAGGATCAGCGATCGCCGGAGACCGACGAGATTTACCACCCAGCCGGAAATAAAACCGCCCGTTAAGCCGCCCATACCCATAAACATCATACTTATCCCGCGTTCTTTATTGGCATCAGTGGCAAGAAGGCTCTGTATCCAGGTGGGCAACCATAAAAATATTGCCCAAAGCCCGATAAGCATAGTGCCAAATACGACCGAGCCTATCAGCAATGTTTTGACATTTGAGCTATGGAATAGACCAACATCGTGGCTATCATCATTGATATGCTCTTGATGGTCCTTCAGCCATAATCCGGATTCGCTGATGGTCCAATAACCAATTATCGCAACTATTATTGGGATAATGCCCACCATAAAGCCTTGCCGCCATGAAGTAACGACGTAGTTGATCGCGCCGGCAGAAAAGATACCCACGGGGATAGAGATCGATAAAATACCCGTATACACCGCTCTTGTTTTTTCGGGCCACACCTCAGAGATCAGCGTGAACGAGATGACCAGCAAGCCGCCTGTTCCAATCCCGCTAAAGAAGCGACAGGCAACAATTTGCCACCACTGGCCGGCCTGGCTGATCAGCAGCGTAAATATTCCAAAGCAGGCGATTGATAACAGCAACGAAACCTTACGCCCGGCCTTGTCGGCAATAACACCCCACAGGAAACCGCCGGCGGCCCAGCCGAAGATAAATATCGAGTTGATATAGGCGCTTACCGTATCGAACTGGCTTGCGGTTTGCGTACCCTGCAATTCCTTTACAACTACCGGCAAATAGACAGACATAAGCGTCGACACTATCCCGGCAAACATGTTTCCGGCGAAGCAAATGATGAACAGCATGGCCAGTTGGGCTGATGTCGTTCTTTTTACGACGGCATCGTTGATCAAAATCGTTTCCATATTTACTGCTTTAAGTGGTCATAACCCTGGGGCAAACGGGTATAACCGTGATGAACGATCCTTTCTGCCAGCGTGTCGAAATAGGCTTCATTATCGGGCATGGCGGTCGCCATACCGTCCACGTAACGGTTATACAGGCTAAATAAAGCGGCGATCAGCACAGTATCGTGCAGTTCGGCGTCCGTCGCACCTTCCGCTTTCGCGCGTTCCACCATTTGCGGGGTAACGAGTTTGCCATTTTTACCGGTCGCTTTTGCGATGGCAAGCAGGGCTTTCATTTTCCCACTCACGGGCGCCGACTCAATATCTTCCTTTACAGCCCGCGTTGTTGCTTTTTCGCCTAAAAGCAAGTCCGCTGCGGCGGTATGCGCTGTAGTACAGAAGCGGCATTGGTTACCATGCGATACGATGGTAGCGATCAGTTCCCGCTCGCCTTCCGTCAGCGTCGAGGAACCACGCATCAGTATTTGTGTCAATTCGCGGATGGGTTGACCTGTATCTTTCCTGTATTCCAGCAGTCCTGTAATACCGGGCAGGTGCGATTCCAATTCTATATGTGGCATAGCTCTCTATTAAATAGTTTTAATTTTTCAATCCTAACTCATTATATTTCTGTTCCAGGAAACGGTATCCGGCCGTCCGGTATTCAGGTGTGTACACCGTGAAATGGTCACCCGGATAGTATTCAAATACAAAACCGGCGTTTACCTTTTTCATTTCGTCATCCAGCAGTCGCACGGCGTAGTTTAACAGAAAATTATCCTGGTTACCTACGGATACTCTTATTTTTCCCTGCAGGTCCGGCTTGATTTGCTGCCAGTTACTGCGTAAATAAAGGGAGATGTCATAATTTTTCCAATGTTCGAATGTCACCGGGTCGATGTCGCCGGTTCCATCGTTCCACAGACTGCGGGGCATGCCATCCGGATTTCTCGTGCTGAATACAAAATTGAATGAATGCATCTGCTCGCCGCGGTATAACACATGTTCCATAGCGCACATGTTTTTCATCGTTATCCGCGGGTAGCGCCCGGCAATGGTGGCCGCCAGGTGCATGGTGCTATCTTTAGCATAATACATGTTCTTTTCCGTGTACAGATCGATTTGCTGAAAACTTCTAAAATCGACCGGGTCGGGCGAGCTCGACCAGCAGGCCGTGAAAATTTTTGGATAATGGGTTTGCAGCCACAAAACCGTCCAGCCGCCGCTGCTGTGGCCATTTAACAGCCGGCCGGCATTGGTGCGGTAGTTCTTATCGACTACAGGTATAAGCTCTTGTGTCAGCGCATCACCCCAGGGCCCGTTATTATCGCTGTTGGCATAAACACAATGACCTCCCGAACAATTACCATCAAGGAATACCCGGATGCAGGCCGTAGTGTCTATCGGGTCGCTGGTTATATTCCGGCCCGAATACCCATGGTAATCTCCGCCGTATCCGGATATCCAATACAATACCGGGAACTTCCGGTTGGGCTGACTGAAATATTCCTTAGGAAGTATTACAGCCGCATTCACCGTGGTAGGTCTTTTGTAAAATGCAGTCAATAAAGCAGAAGGAACTTTTAGTTCTTTCACATATTGCATTTCAATGAAGGTCGGCTCTTTGATTAAGTCGCGGCAAATGATATCAAATGACTGCTTCCTGTTTTTAGTTAAGGTAACAACCACTGCCTTGCTGTACATATTTCCCGGGCTTTCGGCGATAGAGCGGCCACCCTCATTACAGTCCCAAACTACCTGGGCATAATAAGTTCCTCTTTCAATGTCAGACAATACCGTTGGATAAAATACTGCGTTGTCGTTGAACGTAACTTTTTGTCCGGGCTCCACATTTTTCACATCGATGGAAAAGCACGGGAAGCTAAATACCCCCGGCATGTTATCCTTGGGTGATTTGGAGTCTTTAGAAAGATATAAAAACACCTTGCCCGAAAAGCTGTGGCCCGATGCTGCAGGCGTAAAACTCGCGGTAAACGTTTGGCCCTGCACTTGCAGAAGGCCAAACGTTATAATATGTAGGATGAAAAGTTTCCTGATCAGTTTCATAGCCTTAATTTATTCGGTTACCGGAAGCGGGAATTCGTTCCAAACCTGGTCGCCCGGCCGGTCGGTCGGCAGCGTATTAAGCAAATTGTATCTGCGCAGATCGATCCAGCGATGTCCTTCGAAAAACAATGAATAACGTCTTTGATAGAGCATCTCAGTGATCAGGGCATCATGATTCACAGCACCAGCATAGTTAGCGAGCCCGTGCCCGGTCCGGATGATGTTGATCGCTTTTACCGCTTCAGCCAGGTTGCCGAGCTGTATATTAGCTTCGGCATAGATCAGTATCAACTCCTCATTCCTGATAATACCAATCGGCGCCGTGCTCGAGGTATAGAGCCAAACATCGTAGTCGCTACTGAGGCCGCTCAGCGACGCGGGAGAAGTACGCTTTGATACCTTGTTGATCCTGTCGTCTGCCGCTGCTATGTCTTCAACATACGACGGGTGAGCAACCCGGACTTCGCCGGTTTGGTTTTGGGGAATAAACACCGGGTTTAACTGGTCGCCGGAACCGGTACCGAAAATATGATAAACGCCTGTATTGAAACTCCCGTTAAGGTTGAAGAACGAGGCGTTCAGGTCGTCGAGGGCTGCCTGCCATTTTTGCTGGTAAATGTCAACCCTTGCTGCCAGCGCACGGTTAAATTGGGTTAATCCAGCGGCGTCGTTAAACCCTGTAAACCCTGCCAGTTGGAAAGATACCTGGGCACTGCTAAGGGCAGTTTTTGCCGAGTCGAGCAATGAACTTATTGCTGCTAACCCATTATTGTAATCCACGAACGGGCCAAGATGGAGCGGATCTGCCACGTTAACCCTGATGCCGTTGTTGTAGGTCAGATTAAGGTTCATCAAAAGCTGATAGGCTTTGATGGTTCGGGCAAAACCAACATAGCCTTGCTTTTGTGCACTGGATATCAGTGTCGAGTTGGTAGCAGCCTGTATTAATATATTACAGTTCTTCACCACGCTGTACCTGGCTGCCCAGGGCAGGGTAATGTAGAAGTTACTGCCATTCAGCGCCGAACCGTTGGCGCCCAGCAGGTCGATAACATACCGGGGTTCGGAGTTGGAAAAACGATAAGTTTCCCGGCCGATGATGCTAACGTCGTCCAGGTAAAAACTAAGCGCGTTGCGCATGCCCGACTCGGTACCGCTCACCAGGTTATTCAGTTGAGCCTGGGTGGCGTTTTTTGTCAGGTCCTCAATAGTCTCTCCGTTCAGGTCGCCATAATCCTTTTTACACCCCGCAAATAACAGGAGTGTAACAGAGATGAAAGTTAGGTATGTTTTGATATTTCGTTTCATGATTGTCGTGTTAAGGATTAGAAATTAAGTGAAACATGAAGGGCCGCTTGTTTGCTGGATGGATATGGATCTACATCGATACCCTGCGAGAAACCTGTGCCGAAATTGGAAACTTCGGGATCGTAACCTCTGTACTTTGTAATGGTAAAGTAGTTGAGCAGCGATACGCCAACATTTGCCGATTTAATGAAGGAAACGGGCATCTTGCGGATATTATAATATAATCCGATCTCCCTGAAACGCAGGTAGGACGAGTTCTCGACCGTCTGTTGTGCGTTTGTACCAACCTGCATTAATTCGGTTACGCCCAGCGGCAGGCCCGACTTGGTCGGCTTATCAAAGTCGGCGCTGTTCTGGCCGAATAGGTTCTCAAGGTAAGTCACGTCCACGTTCTGGCCGCCATATTTCCAATGGATCAGGAAACGCAGGCTCCAGTTTTTAAAGAAAGTAATTTCGTTGTATGTGCTCATCTGGAACCTAGGTTCAGCATTACCCAAAACGCCTACGCCATGCCCGTTAAGGCCGACGATCTGCGTAGCCGACTTGCCCTGTTCAATCTGGTAAGTGCCAAGCAGTACTCCGCCCAGTGAGCCTAACTGGAACGGAGGCACGTTCAATTTGGTCACGTCCGAACGGTTGAGCCAGAAATTAACCGACGTATTCCACACGATATTGTTCGCCTCGACAGGCCGCGCATTCATCCCGAGTTCGACGCCATGATTTGTTAAGTCGCCCGCGTTGGTCCACTGTTGTGCAAAACCGGAAGACGGCGGCGGGGTGGTTAACAAAAGAAAATCGTAAATATCCTTGGCATAATATGTCAGTTCAAAACCAAGCCGGCCATGTAATAAACTAAAATCTATACCGGTTTCAAACTCAGTTTGCCTTTCAGGCTTAATGTCCGATTCGCCTGCAACTGAATTAACAAGCAGGCCCGGGTTACCAGCAATATTGGCTACTCCGAATGCTGTAAACTTACTTCCATAGGCAGGAACGTTGTTTGCCTGTCCGTAGGCCGCACGTAGCTTTATGCTTTCGAACAAGCCAGGCTTGATCAGCCCCATATCGGTCAGGTTCCATGAAATACCGGCCTTAGGATACAAGTAGTACTTAGACACATCGCCGTTGTTGCTAGACCTGTCAAATCGTAAACCGCCGGTCAGGGTAACTGAATTAACGATAGTAGCTTCTTCCTGCAGAAATATTCCGCTGTTGAGATATTGCGTACGGGTTTGGGTAGCGCTCAAAGCACCCGCCTGGTTAACGTCCGATTGCCCCGAAATAACTTGGCTGGCAACGTCGAGCAAATTGTTGTAATTACCGGTTTCCTGCGTAATGCCCGCCGAAGAAGTTAAAGAGAAGTCATTCGATGCGGCCCAGGTGTTAACCAGTGAAAAAATAAAGTTCGTGTTCAGGTTTTTGGTAAAGCCCTGTATCGACTGTCCCTTATTTACCGCTTCGAACTGCAAAACACCCGGCATAAGCACATTTGTTTCGAGGTTGTAAAAATCAAACCCGCCTCGCCCTACGAACTTTGTATTGCTTTTATCGCTTTTCTGCAGGGTAATATCCAGGTTGGCGCCCATGATAAGGCGGTTTACGGCTTCATTGTTCGTCATCAGCGCAATGGTTTGCAATGGGTTTGAAGCCGCGAAAGGATTGTTCGGATAATTTCCCGCTGCATCGGGATGAAGTTGTGCGAAATCTGGAGTTGAAGACAACGCTATGCCGATACTTGTTCCGGAGTTGTCGTTTCCGAAAATTCCGCGGTCGGCCGATGAATTGATGTAATTTGAGGTCACCCCAAATTTAATATCGTCGGTTATCTTATGATCCAGGTTAAGCCTCACGTTAGTATTATTATATCCCGTACGGTCTACTATACCCCCGTCATCTTCGCGGCCAACCGAAAAATAAAAACCGGTCTTATCCGTTCCGCCGGTCATGCTCACATGCGTATTGGACGTCAAAGGCTTATGATCATAAACCTCTTTTTCGTAGTCGTAGATATGACCTGCGCTTTGGGCCTGGTTAAACATATTTACCAATGAAGCCGAATCGCCGGGAAGCGACGCGGCGGTTTGAGCTGTAAATTGTCTTACGCCCAACAATTTAATCGGGCTTAAGAAGCCCAGGTCCTGCGAGACGGTTACACTGGTTTTCCCCGCCTTACCTTTTTTTGTGGTGATGATGATCACGCCGCCGGCTGCCTTTGATCCGTAAATCGCCGCGGCAGAAGCGCCTTTTAATATCTCGATGTTTTCAATATCCTCCGGGCGAATATCGGCAATACGGCTCGATGGGTTGTCCTGGGTAGATGCAGGGCCGCCGCTGGCTGCCAGCGTAACCGTGTTTAAACCTCCCGACGTTGCCGAGTTGTCCAGGTAAACGCCGTCGATTACATACAGCGGCTGCGTATTGCCGTAAACCGAAGTAACGCCGCGCAGCTTTACAGACACGCCGCCGCCCGGCGCTCCCGAATTTTGGTTGATATCTGCGCCGGTTATTTTGCCTTCAAGTGCGTCGTCGAAGGTTTGGGCCGGGGCCACCCCGTTCAATTCCTTTGCGCTGATTTCGCCTACCGCATTAGCCAGGTTTTTCCTTTTAACCGTTGTGGCGAGGCCCGTTACGACCACTTCATCAAGCTTCGAAACATCTTCTTCCAGCTTGATCTTCACGCTCGACTGGCCCGATACATTTATCGTCTGGGTTTTGTAGCCTACCGAGCTTATAACCAGCACGGCGTCTCCGTTTACCCTGATCGAGAACCAGCCGTTTACATCGGTAGTGGTGGCCTGCGTGGTGTTTTTTACCGTAACGGTTACACCAGGCACAGGAGTATTATTAGCCGAAGTGACGGTGCCTGTCACCGTCCTCGTTTGTTGTCCCAGTAATGAAAGCGGGAGTATGGTTATAAACAACCACGTTATAATATAAAGTAATTTATGTTTCATGGTCTTGGTTGAAATGGTTTATTGATAATCGTTTAATGTTAACCTTGCTGCTCCTCTGCAACAGGCTGTTTGTTTATGAAAATATGGTTGCCGTAACCTCTTTCGGCTATCTGCCGCGCCCTTAGCGGATAAGACGACATATCGGTAGGCGTTTGGGACGCCAGTCCATCGACATAGCGGTTGAACATGCAAAATGCAGCCGTAATAAGCACTGTGTCGTGGATATCCCTATCTGTTGCGCCGAACCGTTTGGCAGTCTTTACCTGCTCATCGGTTACAAACTTCCCGCCCTTTTGAGCGCTGCCGGCAATATGCAGCAGGGCTCTCAGCTTATCTGAAACCGGCGCGCGATCCAAGTCTTTGATCACCTGGTTCACCAGTTCATTATGGTCGTTCAGGTAGCAAGTGACGATAGCGCCGTGCGAATGCTGGCAATAAAAGCAATCGTTAAGATAAGAGACGTAGGTTGCGATAAGTTCCCGTTCGGCCATCGTCAGGCCTTCGTTCGTGCGTAAAAGCAGGTTTGCCAATTCGCCCATTGGCGCGGCCGTTTCCGGGCTAAAGGCCATCAATGACCTGATTCCCGGTAAATCTTCATTTACCTTAATATGTGGCATTTCTAAATGTTTAATTTGATAATAAGTTGCGCAGGCGTACGCCTGTTGCACGTTTGCATCGTAGCGATAAAGAGTCCCGGGGGTTTAAACTACAGTCAGTTTGCACGGACGCTATGCACAGCATACGCGAACAGGCGTAATACAGCGATCACGGCTAAAGCAAAATGTCGGATAAACTCAGGGAATAGCTGTTAAGCTTCGGGTGGCTGCATGCCAACGTCGAGGGATGGCTCAAGGATATTGGAAGATAAAAAGCGATGGCTTAGCTTTTTCAGCTTTATTCCCAATGAATAATTATAGACAAAGGGAAGCACAATGCTTTCGCTTAAGCTCTTTTTCACCAAGGAGTTACTGGAATGCTTGCTGTTAGAGGCAGGCAGGTCATTGACCAGTTTGCCATATAGAACATTGGCTTTGCCCAACCTGGCCAGTTCGGGATTTGGCAAAACACGAAGGTATAAGGTATCCCTGGTGATCTTAATTTCGGCGTAGTCGTATTTGTTATTTTTGATCTGTATCTGACCGCCGATCGGGATATATTCCCCGGTGTATTCCTGCGGCGCCTGTGCCGGAAAATCTACCGGCACCTTTACTTCCGCGAGTTCAGAAACACGATAATGGCTGTGGTTGATCTTATCGAATATCTTGCTATCCGAACGATACATGAGGTATTGAAAAAACAAGTCGTAACCGCCTGAATTGAACAGGATGGCAATTACCATAACAACGGCAAACAGTTTTTTCAATTAATCCAGGTTAGTTGGTAAAAACTAAGGTATTTTGAAATTTTCGAAAATGCAAATAGCTCGTTGAAAAACTATTCGGCGTTGGCGCGACGAAAAACTATTTACGCCATGCTGAGCATTGGATATAGCAGTATATCAAACATTATAAATCCCAATGAAAATGCACTGCTTATCATGCCGTACCAGCCAACGATATTGAAACCTCATGAACTACTCAGAAACAATACTATTTTATAACTGAGTTGACGCAACACCGGAAATAAAAAATCCTCTAAACTAACGATTTAGAGGATTTTGAAGCCATTTGATCAAGCTTCCAGCGGTGAGGGAGGGATTCGAACCCTCGGTACAGTTTCCCGTACGTCAGTTTAGCAAACTGATCCTTTCGGCCTCTCAGGCACCTCACCTTCTATTGACAAGAACCCCAATTTTTAGGGACTGCAAATATAGCAAAACGTGTAAGCCGTCAAAAAAAATTTTAGCTATTGATCAGAAGTGTCAATAATCCACCCTCACGTGGTAAATGCTCATCAGCATTCTTTTGAATATATCCTTAATGGTTTCGATGTCTTTCAGCGTAATGGCGCTGTCTTTTAACTGGTCCTGGTTCAGCTTGTATTTAACGATTCGGTCCACCAGGTCGCTAATGGATTTTTCGTCGGGCTCCTTGAGCGAGCGCGACGCCGCCTCGACAGAATCGGCCAGCATCAGAACGGCCTGCTCCCGCGAAAACGGGATAGGCCCGGGGTAACGAAATATATTTTCGTTGACAAATTTTTCCGGGAAATTTTTGAGGAACGATTGGTAAAAATAGTCCACACGCGTATTACCATGGTGCGTACGTATAAAATCGATGATCACTTCGGGCAGGTTATATTTACGCGCCGTCTCGACCCCGTTGCTCACATGCCTGATAATGATCTGGGCGCTTTCTTCGTACGACAGCTTGTCGTGCGGGTTAAATCCTGAGCTTTGGTTCTCGATAAAATAAAGCGGATTCTCCAGCTTACCGATGTCGTGATACAGTGCCCCGGCCCTCACCAGCAAAGCGTTACCGCCAATGGTGTAAATGGCGTTTTCGGCCAGGTTGGCCACCTGTAACGAGTGCTGGAACGTACCCGGCGCGCCGAAGGCCAGCTTACGCAGCAGTGCGGCATTGGTGTTGGTCAGCTCGATGAGTGTAATATCGGATGTAATACCGAATATCTTTTCGAAAACATAAATAAGCGGGTACGCGAGCAATGTCAGCAAAACGCTTACTACGAAAGGCACGAAGTCCATCCAGTCGATACTGACCAAACTTCCCTCGCGGATGAATGATATTCCAACAAATGCCGCAAAATAACTGGAAGTAATGATGAGCGCCGACACAAGGAATTGCTCGCGGCGGATCAGGTTTTTAATACTATAAATGGATACCATGCCCGCTGTTATTTCGAAATAAGCGAATTCGAAACTATTAGGCACGAAAAAACCCGCCACCAGGATCACCAGCACATGAATATTCAATGCAAGGCGCGTATCGAACAGAATTCGGATAATGATCGGTACGATACAATATGGAATATAATACAGGTTTGGCAGTTGCAGGCGTATGGCGAATGACAGGGAAGCCAGCATTGCCGTAACCACGAGCAGGATGAGGCCGACCAGGCGATTATCGAGGTAAATATCCCTGCGGAAAAGGTACAGGAACACCGTGAGCAGCGTGATAACGATGGATACCAACAAAAACTGGCCGAGCAGTACCAGCCGCGGGTCGCCGTTGATACGGGCGTTATCTTCAAAAGCCTTTTTAAACGATTGCAGTTCCTGGTATATCTTATCGTTGATAACCGATCCTTTAGCCACGATCACCTCTCCTTTCTGCACCATTCCACGGGTAAGGGAAAGGCCCTCAACCGCTTCGTTTGCCAGGCGGGTGGTTAACCTGTCATCGTACTTCAGGTTGCTTTGCAGCCTGTTTTGTAACAGGTCGAGCAAAAAAGTTTTATCCAAATCCTTACGCTTATCCAGCGCATCGCTGCAATATTTAAGCGCGGTTTCTTTCGTAAAAAGATCTGCAGTATTTTTATCGGTTGCTACATTGTTTTTGAGGATGGTTATAGCATAGTTCTTCTGATTCTGCTGGTATTTGGGATTGAGTGATAACAGCCCACGGTCGTATATTTCATTCAGCAACCGTTCATCCATATTAAAATAGGATTGTTTAAGGCGTTCCTTTAATCCCGCATTATGCCATTTAATTTCAAAATCGCTTTTATAGCCCTCCAGTTGTATTTTTCTCACATCGGTATCGCGCTGGTAAATCGGCGTAACGCTGCGTAAGGCCGCCTGGCGGTCGCTTTCTATTTCCTGGGGCGTCTTTAAGATGGCGAAGCTATAAGGTGACACCAGGTCTTTTTGTGTCCACACGCGGCCAAGATCAAATTCGTACCTGAACTTGGCCTGCTTGGGCAGGGCAGCCACGATAACGCAGATACTGGCCAGCATCATCAGGTATTTGATGTTGAAGGCATATTTGCGCAGTATGGCTTTCTTGCGTGATGGAGTGAATTGCGCCATTGGATGTATCCGCTTTCAAAAATAGGGTTTTTATATGGATTGAGCTGATTAAGTTAACCCGATTGTATAAGTGGCCGGAATTTATAATCCTAAGCTTGGTCAGCTAACAGAAAAACTATGCATGCATAGTT
>JAFDZK010000080.1 GCA_018267005.1 Bacteroidota bacterium | reverse complement strand
CTGCGGAAGCAGCAGGTACGCATCGAGGGAATGCTCCCCTGCGTCGAACCCGATAGTTTTGAGTGGCTCAAACAGCAAGCTGCGCTCAGCCAGCCCAAGGTTACCCAAGCCTATTTTAGGATCGCGCGGCTGGTACAAAGGACTGTAATTTTCAAAATTGGCCAGGCCGGTATCGAGCGGAAACACCTGCGTACTGTCGTTCAGCAATCTTTCGTTGGTTACACGGATGAATTTCGACGTAAAAATCACTGAGTCGCGCTTTTTTTCCTGCTGCTGCCTGATCTGGTCAATTTCCTGGTCGCCGCTAAGCGTTTTATTCTGGCTATTTGCCGATGCCGTATCCCTGTTAAAGTTGGCCGGTTGCTGCCGGTTCGGATAGTTAGGCGACGGGTATTGTGCAAAAGCCATGCACGCCAGCGATACCAGCGGCAAAACCAGGATATATTTTAACCAGTTATACATCAAAGACCGGCAATGAGTTGTTTGAGTATCAGCGTCATTTTGGGCTCGGATTCGCGCGCAACGGCAATGATCTCCTCCACAGAAACCGGCTGCAGATCGTCGGGAAACCCTTCGTCCGTCAATACCGATATGGCAAACACCGGCAAACCCATGTGGTTGGCAACGATAACCTCCGGAACAGTACTCATGCCTACCGCATCGCCGCCAATGATACGCAGGTACCTGTATTCAGCCTTGGTTTCCAGATTGGGCCCTGTCACAGCTACATAAACTCCCTTGTGACAGGTAATATTATGCTCAATAGCTATATCGAGTGCTTTTGCTATCAGCTCGCGTTTATAGGGTTGGCTCATATCCGGAAAACGCGGGCCCAATTCAGCGTCGTTCCTGCCGGTTAGCGGGTTCGAATGCTGGAGATTGATGTGGTCGTCGATGATCATCAGGTCGCCCTTTTTAAACTCCGGGTTCAGGGAGCCGCTGGCGTTAGACACAAAAAGCGTCTTTATGCCCAGCATCCGCATTACCCTTACTGGGAAGGTGATTTGCTGCATCGAGTATCCCTCATAATAATGAAGCCTGCCGTTCATGGCTACCACCTTTTTGCCAGCAAGGGTACCGAATATCAGTTTACCTGAGTGAAATTCAAGCGTCGAGATGGGAAAATCAGGAATATTAGCATACATTAGTTGCTTTTCAACCTCGATCTCCGACACCAATTCGCCGAGGCCGGTCCCAAGTATAATACCTACTTCGGGCTCAAAATCGCCGATGCGGTTTTTAATGTACGATGTGGTTTGCTGTATGCTCTCTAACATGCTTTTTAATCAGTCGGTCAAACTCCTGTTGACCGTTATCTAAAAACCTGATGCCTATCGGCGCGACCGATATGGGTAAAGTATTAACAAGCGCTGCAAGCTCGTGTTCCAATAAACGCTGCTCGTCCTTTTCTGTTGTAACGATCACTTTTTTTTGCGACGTACAAGCCTCAAATTCACCGGCAAGTTTAGCGATATTTTTTAAGCTGAAGCGATGATGATCGGGATAATTATGATGCACGATATACTGTGTATAACCTTTGATGCGTTCCACCAACGGAGCGGCGTTAGCTATGCCGGTCAGTAGGAATACTGTAGTTTCGCTATCTATTGTTACTGTTGCCTGCTGGCCGTTCATCCCGCGTAATGGCAGGTAATCGATGGTCGTAAAGAAAACGTGCTGCCAGGGCAAGGGTTCAAGCCGCTGGATGGCGTCTGTTCGCCTGTCGGCGGATAAAGATGCGGGGCATTTGGTCGCCACCAGTATATCAGCGCGCCACCTTCCGCTGAACGGTTCACGGAAATTGCCTGCCGGCAACAACAAGCGCGGTTCATCCAACTTATTAAAATCAAACAAGAGGATATTGAAGCCCGGCTTAATAGCGCGGTGCTGAAATGCATCATCCAGTATGATCAGCTTATGTTCTTTTTGTAAATGCCTGACGCCTGCCACGCGGTCTTCGCATACGGCCACAGTGACATCAGGAAGTTTGTGCTTGAACTGGGCGGGTTCGTCGCCAATCTCAGCAGAAGTTGCAGTAGCCGTTGCAGTCAAATAGCCTTTCGTGCTTCGTCCGTATCCGCGGCTTAGGGTTGCAAGGTTGTAATGGTCTTTAAACAAAGCGATCAAATATTCCGTCATCGGTGTTTTGCCCGCTCCCCCCACTTCAAGATTACCGATGCAAATAGTTGGTATGCCAAACTTCCTGCTTTTCAATATCCCACCGTCATAACACCAGTTGCGGATGATGACCACCAGCCCATACAGAAGCGAAAACGGGAATAAAAGCCAGCGAAGGTATTTCATACGATTGGCAAAGATACTGGATAAATAGCGGCTTATTCAACCAGTTGAAGCTTTCGACACGCTCGAAATGCTTTTTATTCAATGTGGCTATCGGAAGATTGTTACTTACTGCAATCGATGCGATGAACAAATCGGCAATATCGATTTGCTTCCTTTTACTCTTCAGATTTCTATTAATGGCAACCGCCTGTTTAATAGCTTCCCTATCAAGTGGCAACACATCAATCCTTTCGAGAATATTTTCCAATAATCTAATTGATCATCCGTAGCGCCCGAATAAATTTCATATTCAGTTATAACACAGATACAAAACTTATAGCCATTTTTCAGCAAGTATATAAGTCGTGTTTTTGATTTATCGGTCTTTCTGAAAAAAATCAATGAGGATAGAGGTATCAGCTAAGACTAATTTATCCGCCATTCGTTAATGGTTTTACGCGCCTGGGCGACCGCTTCAAGCTGCTCGCCGGAAAAAGTTGGAGCCTGTAGTAAAAATGATTCCAATTCCTGCAGTTGGTTATCGGAAAGTGCCGATCTGTCAATTTCTTTCTTTAACTTCCTAAGCTGATCTTCGGGAGCTTTTTAATTAACCTGACCAAATCATCAAAACCTATGTCAACCTGAATTTGAATACCCAAATTTACAAAATTTATTTACTTTTAATTTTGATGTACCCACAACCTATTATTAATAGTCTTCATTATGAAATACAAACTGATTTTCCTTTTTTCAATTTTTTACTGCGCTGCCTTCGCTCAAACCGACAAAAGACTAACCGAAAAATTGCAGGATGCCGTTAAAGGCTTTAACGGCCAGGTTGGCATTTTTGTACAGAACCTGAAAACCGGCAAAACTGTGGCGATCAAGGCTGATACCTTGTTCCCCACGGCAAGCATGATCAAGGCAAGCATTCAATGCGCTGTGATGGATAAGATCGAAAAAGGCGAACTTCAATACAACCAGAAACTGGTCTACCGCGATTCGCTGCTATACCCCGGCGAAGACATTTTAGGTTCATTCAAAGATGGCGACACCATCGAGTTGAGCAAGGTGGTGATGCTGATGATAACGATGAGCGACAATACTGCCGCCACCTGGCTGCAAAAGATCGTAACCGGCGCATATGTTAATAACTGGCTTGAACAGAACGGCTTTAAAGTAATGCGTGTGAACTCGAGAGTCAAAGGGCGCGAAAGCATCCGTGCACGCTATGGCTGGGGTGTCACCACACCGCGTGAAATGTGCCGCCTTTTTACCATGATAAGAAACGGCGAGGCCGTAAGCCCTGCTGCCAGCGAGCGGATGTACCGTGACCTGGTACGCATTTATTGGGACAACCGGTCTCGGTCTCAAATACCGCCGTATATACAGGCTGCGAGCAAGGACGGTTCTTTGGACGAATCAAGATCAGAGACCGTACTGGTGAATGCCCCTCATGGTGATTATGTGTTTTCCGTTATTACCAATAACAACAAGGACCAGCGTTGGACGTCCGATAATGAAGCATGCTTGCTTATAGAAAAGATATCGGCACTGCTGTGGCATTACTACGAACCCAAAAGCACCTGGAAACCGGCTGAAGGTATCGCAAAGTATATGCTGAATGAATAATGGGGCGCAGATGTGCGAATGCGGGAATTCGAAAGCCTAAAGCCTTTCGCCTTCACCTCAATTGGAAGCCAGTCTGTTTAACGGGGAGGTTTGTCCCGGAGCGACCGGTTTGAAATAAATGACGCTGAAGTAATTTTCGGCGCCTTTGGGCATTACCAACGCAATATCGCATGTTTTGTCTTCGGATTCCCACGAGGTTTCTTTCATGACGCAGTATTCGCTGTCGAGGCGCTTTACAACGCCCTGCAGGTCGGCTACGTCGTAAGTAATCACATAGTAATCACAATTGCCGTTCTCGTCGAAATAAAAGGTATAATCGCCAATTACTTTTACCTTGCTGAAGCATATGCCGTTGATGCCCTGTTTGGTAGTAAAATCAATAGCCTGGGCATAAGGAACATTTTTATCGAAGTAAGCTCTTATATCGCTTTCGTTACTGCCCAAAGGGAACTGCGCAAAGGCTGATAACGAGGCTGTTGCGAGAAACAAAAACAGGAATAGATGCTTCATGCAGACTAGGCCGCAAGAATTACACCATAATTAATAAATCTTTAATAGCCGTTTGTAAAACGCTGAAGAATAGCTATTTAAATTGTTAACTAATAATAAAAACAGCAGACTAAAACAACCGCTCGTGGAATATGCACATCAATCGTGCGTAATACTTTCCACAAACGGCAGTAAATGACCGGATTATTAATCCAGTTTATGACCCGTCAAAAATACCTTACCGCTATTGGGCTCGCGCAAAATGCTTACGCCTTTGTCGGTTTTTTCGATCTTCAAGGTTTGAGTGATGTAGAAGCCTTTGTAGTCCATCAGTATATTCAGGCCGTCGTTGTTTACGCTTAACTTAAAAGTACCGCCTATCATATCCCTGTTCTCATTATTCGTCATGGTAAACGTACCTTCGTTCTCAGTGGTGAACGTGAAGGCAAATCGCTGCCCGTTAATGCTGTTGTCGGATTTTTTCATCAACAGCTCCCTGTACTCTTTGTAAATATCTTCCGGCTTGGTCATATTCAAATTCCTGATTTATTTGTGCACTATGACCCTTATACGCGTGCCGCAAAAAAAAGATGCACAATCCCGCTTTTTTTCTTCTTCACCACGGCGTCTACTATAGCCTGATTAACAGGGCATACGGGCAAGCTTGTAATAGTAGGTAAAACCGTTTGGGTGCAGAAAAGTTTCAGGCGGCTCAATAGCTTCCCCGGGTTCCGGAATACAGGATTAGCGAGAACAGGTTTGGAAATGGTTATGCGTTCGATTCGATAGGTTGCACATGAATCCTACAACGTAAAAATCCCGAGGTACTACGTTCAACCCAATTATTTGACTAAATGATCGACACCATCGTCAATAAATTGCTGCCATACCGTGTCGGGCTGCCAGATATTGTTGATAAGATCATTCATTTCGTCAACAGTCAACTGATCAGTTGCCAGCAGGTACAAGCCCGTAAAGCACGATGCGCGATAATTGGCCGCGCAATGCACGAATACCTTTTTACCGGTTTGAAGTCGCATTTCAGTAATAAAAGCATCCAGTTCATCTAAACGCGGATTATCAAATTGTACGGGGATGTAGCAATAAGTCATGCCCAAAGCTTTCACCGATGCCGCCTCGTCAGCCAGCGCATATTTGCCGTCGTGCAAGCCCAGGTTAATGATAGTTTCATAGCCTTCTTCGGCAATGGACGCCAGTTGCCCTTCACGCGGCTGGCCCGCACAAGCCAGGCGCTCGTTCACCTGGTAGAAATTATAAATAGCTGCCATGTCGCTAATATAGCAAAGCCAACCGAAGCCGCGCCGGGGTAACTACTTATCTTTTTCCTTTAACCTTTCGTTTGCTAACATCGTAAAACATTAAAAACTAATCAATTACTTGAACAGGCTGTTGTCACCGATTTCTTTGAAAACTATCGTCGCCGGTTGCGCTTTGTTACTATCGTTGCCTTTGATGACAAACGGGCAGGCCCGTGCACAGGGTCGAAACATCGATCAGTTTACATTGAAAGGGAAACTAAGCGGTACCCGCATGGATTCGGTATTGCTGTTTTACGAGAGCAGCCGCGGCGAAAATCTTTTCCAGGCCCAACCTATATTCAACGGGATTTTTATGATCACCGACACGATAAACCGGCCGGTAAAAGCGCTGATCGTTTTTAAAAATGCAGATGAAGTTTTAACGTCGAAAGATTGCGAGCTGCGGTCAAGGGAACTCTTCCTTGAGCCGGGTTTGCTTATCCTTTCCGGCGACGCTGCGCAGCCTTCGACTTTAAAACTTGCGGGCTCGAAAACTCAGGAGGAACTGGAACATTTGGATAGCCTGTCGATGAATATACGCGCCGAGATGCAGCCACTGGCCGAGCAATATAAAAAAGAAGCCGATCCCTACCGTGCCGCCATACTTGCTACAAAATTTGAGCCCTATTATACAAGGATAAAACGTATCGATTATCAATATTTCCTCAGTCACCCCAACTCGTACCTGACCCTATATAAAATGCTTGACTACATAAAAAAAATGGGGGTCGACTCGTCCGAACGCATTTATTTGAACCTGGGTTACAGCCTGAAGCAAACACCTGAAGGACGCTACCTCGGTTACATGGTGAACAAGATCGAAGCGACACTCCCAGGAGCTGAAGCAATGAATTTTTCGTTCGCAGATGCCTCGGGTAAAGCGGTAACACTGAACGATTACCGTGGGAAATACGTTCTGCTGAATTTTTGGGCAAGCTGGAGCAGCCGTTCACGCGAGATGAACCAGCATATTACCGACAACTATAAAAAATACGCCGGCCATGGGCTGGAGGTGATCAACATCGCCCGGGACGATAACACGCAAACCGCATGGCAGACGGCGATAGCTAAAGACGGTTTAGCCCAATGGACTAACCTGCTCAACCAAACCGGCACCGCTAACGACATCAGCGAAAAATTCGAGGTTCATTTTGTACCCACGCAAATCCTGATCGACCCGAACGGCAGGATCATAGGACGCTACGGCGATAATAACAACGTGCACTCCGACGCGCTGCTCGACCGCATGCTGATCGTTACGTTAAAACAGTAAGAAGGTTTACTGAATAAAAAACGTACCATGTGCGCATGTGCGATCTGCAACCCTACTCAGCCGACTCCGCGTATTGCTTAAAGTTATTCAGGATAGCCTGCCATCCGCCGCGCTGCATTTCGACCGGGTTGGTATTCTCAGCTTCAAACGTTGAGGTAATATCCGTGGTATCGCCTTTGCCTTCAAACAATACCCTTACCTTCCGGCCATCGCCGATGGTATAGGCGATAAGCTCTTCAGGTACTATTTCATCGTAAATTCCGCCAAAATCGAAACCAAAGCTGCCGTCTTTAGCCTCCATGCGGTAGAGGAATTTACCGCCAACGCGCAGATCGTTCTCAGCTTTGGGCGAATGCCAGTCGTCCGAGGCGTGGTTCCATTGCGTAACGTGTTTGGGATCATTCCATAATTCCCAAACTTTTTCCACCGGTGCGTTTACTGTTGCTTCAATTGTAACGAGTGTTTTTTCTGACGTTTCCATGTTTTTTCAATTGCTTAATAACTCAAAGGTACGGCAACAACACGACCGCCGTAACCTGTAAATCCGACAATGTAAAGGGATTTTTGCGACAGCTTCAGCTTAAAGGCTGGAAGGTTGCAATGTGGAAAATTGAATCAAAGGAACTTCTCTGGTTTTTTCCATCTTTAGCACAGAACCGGACGCCCGCTGTCCGGTACCGTTACATACAGCGGGCAGCGATTCCGGATAAAAAGCTAACCATCAGAACTTTACTAAATTGGAATGCGGATTGAGGTCAGCTTAACAATTTGACCGACCATCAACTCCATATCAGCATTTCCGACCTGCTCTTTTCAGGGGTCGCCTTTATCGTATTGGCTTTCGGCGTGCGGCTGTGGTTCAAAAAGCCGATAAGAGAAACCAATCGACTGCTTAGTCTTATCTTGGCCATCACCGCATTGTGGCTGATCAGGATCGTTTGTCTTGATACCGGGTTGGCAACCTATTTCCCGCGATGGCTTTGGGTGACGTTACAATTCCTGTTTTCAGTTGGTCCTTTGATGTTCTTTTACCTGAGGAGCATCCGGGCCGATCAAAACATTCCCCGGAAGGAACCCCTGTCTTCATCAAAAGATAAACTGATCCAACGGGGCTACTGGCTGCGGCACCAGGTGAAGGTGCACAAATATTACTTAGACGCCGAACTGAGCTTAAATTCATTGGCCAAAGAGCTCGGCATTTCCATCCACGAATTGTCGAAGATCATCAATACCGGCCTCCGCAAAAATTTTAACGACTTTGTCAACGAGTTCCGCATACACGATGTCGCCCGGAAAATGAAGGACCCTGCTTATGACCGGATAACACTTTTGGGCATCGCCTACGATTGCGGGTTCAGCTCAAAAACTACTTTTAACCGCGCCTTCAAACAAATAACCGGCAAAAGCGCGGCGGAATATAAGGCCGAATTGAAAAAAGAGCGCCCGAATCATGATTTGAACCTTCTTTCAGCGCCCGCAGCGATAATTTCGGGTCACAAAACCATTCCGAAATGGTCTTATGAACATTTAAGTCGCAATTATATGTTTAAAAATTATTTGAAAATAGCGTGGCGCAACCTGGCAAAGGATAAAGTATTTTCCTTTATCAATATCCTGGGCTTATCCATCGGCATCACCGTTTGCATGATGATCTTTTTGTTCATCATGAACGAGTTCAGTTTTGACCGTTTTCATAAAAACGGCGACCGCATTTATCGAGTAACGCGGGGGTTCAACGACAATGGTAAGCAATCTTCTGTTTCCTATCTTTCATGGCCGTATGGACCGGCGCTATTGAACGACTTTAAAGGCGAGATCCTTAAAGCTGTGCGCGTAAACCCGAACGACGACCTGGTCAAAGCCAATAACAAATCCTTCCACGAGATGCATGTGCTCGATGTGGATTCCGACTTTTTCAGCCTGTTTTCTTTTCCGCTGCTCAGGGGTAATGCGGCTACCGCATTGCAACAGCCCAACGACGTGGTACTGACCGAGACTACCGCCAAAAAGTATTTCGGCACCATTGACGATGCCATGGGGAAAACTATCCTGATGGATAAAACCTTGCCGCTGAAAGTAACTGGCATCGCTAAAGACGTTCCATCCGATTCGCATCTTACTTTCGATGTGGTCATACCGCTGCAGACACCCAAAACCACCCCGACCACGGGCCAGTGGGTCAGCAACGGGCTGTACACTTATGTACTGCTTGCCAAAAATGCGTCGGCGCAAAGCGTTCAGCGCCGCCTGCCGCAGTTCGTCAATAAATACCTGGCTGATGCCGCCACCAAATACGGCTATAAGGTAACGCTGTCCCTGGTGCCCCTGAAGGACGTTTATTTTGAAAAAATAACGTTCGACGGCGCTGATATCAGGCACGGCGACAAGACGGTGGTTTATATTTTTATTTCCATTGCCGCCTTTATCCTGCTGATCGCATGCATCAACTTCATGAACCTGTCTACCATTCGCGCAGTCGACCGCTCGAAAGAAGTAGGACTTCGTAAAGTGCTGGGCGCGCTGCGCAATAACCTGGTCGGGCAGTTCATCGGTGAATCGGTGCTGATCGCCGCGATTTCATGCGCGCTGGCGGTAGGCCTGTTGCTATTCGCGATGCCCTGGTACAAGCAGATCCTCGGCTATACCTTGACAGTGCCCTGGGCGAGCTGGCCGGTTTACCTGTTCCTCGCCGGCGTTATTTTGGTGGTGGGATTTTTAGCCGGCAGCTACCCTGCGTTTTTCATGTCGGCATTTTCGCCCGTAGCAGCGCTGAAAGGAAAGCTGAAACGGGGCAAGGGCGGCGCCATGTTCCGACAGGTGCTCGTGGTCGTGCAGTTCAGCATTTCTATCCTGCTTATCGTGGGGACGCTCATCATCGCCAGGCAGATGACCTATATGAAAAACAAACAGCTTGGCTACGACAAGGAGCAAACCCTGCTTGTGCGTATTGACAATAACGACATTTTCAACCACATGCAGTCCTTTAAAACGGACCTGCAAAACTCAGGCGAGGTCAAGTCCGTTTCGCTGATGTCGGGCGAGCCGGGGGGCTTTTTTGACACGCAGTTGTTTGATGTGCAAGGGCAGACCGCCAAATGGAGCGCCAATACCGAATATGCTGATTTCCAATTTGTACAGACCTTTGGCCTGAAGATCATCGCCGGGCGAGATTTTTCCCCTGACTTTCCTACTGACACGCAAAAGGCTGTGCTGCTGAACCGAACGGCCGCCTCCAACCTCGGCTGGACGCCCCAGCAGGCGGTCGGCAAATGGATCAAAAATACCTTCCGCGACAGCCTGCGCCGCTACGTGGTGGGAGTGGTGGAAGATTTTAACTTCCTTTCGCTGAAACAAAGCATGGCGCCGCTGGTCATCTCGCCCGCGCCAGACCGCCGCGTCATCGCCATAAAACTGCGAGCCGGGCATGTACAGGCCGGCATCGACGCCGCCCGCCAGGAGTACATGAGGCAGGCAGGCGCCTACCCTTTTGAATACCGGTTCCTCGACCAGCAGTTTGGTAAGCTATACGAAACCGACATCCGCCAGCAAACCATTTTAACCGTTTTTGCCGGCCTCGCCATATTCGTGGCCTGCCTCGGGCTGTTCGGCCTGGCGTCGTTTGCCGCCGCCAAGCGCTTTAAGGAGATTGGCGTACGCAAGGTGCTTGGCTCCTCTGTGCAATCCATTGTTGTGCTGCTATCCCGCGACCTGCTAAAACCAGTGCTGATCTCTACGCTGATCGCCCTTCCCGTCGGCTATTATGCCATGAATAAATGGCTGCAGGGTTTTGCTTATAAAATCACGCTTAGCTGGTGGATATTTGGCCTGGCTGCGGCATTTACGTTTGCTATTGCGCTGGTCACCGTGAGCATTAAGGCCATCAAAGCCGCGCTGGCAAACCCGGTGAAGAGTTTACGAAGCGAGTGACAGAACCAAGAGTCAAGAGCTAAGATGTGATCTGTCTTGGTTCTTGACTCTTAGTTTCTGATGCTTAAACGGGAATGAATATGCAGCGATGAGGCAACGCTCAGCAGCCGGCCCATTTTTTATAAAAGCGCACCAGCTCTCTATAAAAATCTAACCATCAAAATAATTGTTAAATTGGGATGCGCATTGACCGCGCCCTAACAATTTGACGGACCATCAGCTCCATACCAGCTTTTTCGACCTGCTCCTTTCAGGCGCGGCTCTTACGGGACTGGCTTTTAGCGTGCGGCTGTGGTTCGGAAAGCCGGGCGGAGAAGCTCCTCGCCTGCTTGGGCTTGTTCTGGCCGTTATTGCCTTGTGGCTGACCGGGGCTGTTTGTGCCGATACCGGATTGGCAAATGAGTTCCCGCGATGGATCTGGATAGCATTACTATTCCTGCTTTCGGTTGGACCGCTGCTGTTCTTTTATGTGCGGAGCGTCCGGGCTGGTCAAAAACTTACCCGCAGGGATGCGCCGCCTTTGGCAGAAGACAAGCTGATACAACGCGGTTACTGGCTTCGGCACCAAATGAAGGTGCACAAATATTACTTAGACGCCGAACTGACCTTAAATTCATTAGCCAAAAAGCTCGGCATTCCGATCCACGAATTATCTAAGATCATTAATACCGGGATGCGAAAAAATTTCAACGACTTCGTCAATGAATTCCGCATACAGGATGTCGCCCGCAAGATGAAGGACCCGGCGTATGACCGGGTCACACTTTTAGGTATCGCCTACGATTGCGGGTTCAATTCCAAAACAACTTTTCACCGCGTCTTCAAACAGTTTACGGGCAAAAGTCCGGCGGAATATAAGAGCGAATTGCAAAAAGAAAGACCAAATCATGATTTGGGACTTGCGTACAGGCCCACAGCGATAACTTGGCGTCATCGTGCCGTCCCCGGATGGCCCTGGGCGCAACTAAATCGCATTCGTATGTTCCGTAATTATCTGAAAATGGCGTGGCGCAACACGCTGCACAACAAAGTTTACAGCGCGCTGAATATTGTGGGCCTGGCCGCCGGCATGGCCGTGGCGCTGCTGATCGGTTTATGGGTGGCCGATCAATACTCGTACGACCGTTTCCTGCCCGGTTATCAGCAAGCGTACCAGGTTGAAATGAACCTGACCACGCAGCACGATGGCACGCATACGCAAACAGGTGTCGCGTTGCCCTTAGTTAAAGTTTTGCGCGGGGAAATACCCGGCATAAAGTATGTGGCCGAGTCCGATAACGGCGGGTTGACCAGGCTCCTCTCCGCGGGTGATAAAAAGCTGTACCCGGTCGGGGACGCTGTCGGCGTGGATTTCCTTAAAATATTTCAATACCCGTTTGTGAAAGGCAACGCCAATTCGGCTTTAAAGGACGACTATTCCATTGTGCTGACCGAATCGACCGCCAAAGCATTTTTTGGCAATGCCGACCCGATGGGAAAAGTGCTGCGATTAGATAATCGACAAGACATGAAAGTTACCGGCGTTATTAAAGACATCCCTAAAAATGCCACGATGCACTTCGATTACCTTAGACGCTTTGATTACCAGAAAATGGGGCAATGGAAAGAAATGGGCCCGAAATGGACGGTCAATTTCTTTTCCGCTTACGTGGCTCTTGAACCGGGCGTAAGCTACGCGCAAATTGCGCCGAAGATCAGGGATATTGTTGCGAAAAGAAGCCCGGAGATGCGTTTGCTGAAGCCCGAAGTGATCCTGCACCCTTTAAAGGACTGGCACTTATATAATGATTTTAAGAACGGCAAAGTTGCAGGCGGCTTTATCGAATATGTGCGCCTGTTCAGCATTATCGGCATACTGGTGCTGGCGATAGCCTGTATCAATTTCATGAATCTTTCGACAGCGCGGTCCGAAAAACGGGCAAGGGAAGTCGGCGTTCGCAAAGCCATCGGCTCGTCCCGTATGGACCTGGTTTACCAGTTTTTGCTGGAGTCTGTCATGATCACATCGGTAGCGTTCCTGCTGTGCCTGCTATTGGTCATGGCAGCCTTGCCGTCATTTAACGCGCTAACCGGCTCCTATACCCGTATTCCATTTGGCAGCCCTGGTTTCTGGTGTATCATGATCGCCTTTGTATTGCTCACCGGCCTGGCGGCAGGAAGCAGGCCCGCATTTTATTTGTCGTCTTTCAACCCGGCCAAAGTGCTGAAAGGCACGATACAGGCAGGCAGAGCGGCAGTATTACCCCGCAAGATATTGGTGGTAGTGCAATTTTCCTGCTCGGTTGCGTTGATCATCAGTACGGTGATCGTTTACCAGCAGATACAGTATGCTAAAAACCGTCCAATCGGCTACGACCCCGACCGGCTGGTGAGGACCGATATGAACGGCGATATTGACTCGCATATGGATGCGCTAAAAAATGAACTGCTGACATCAAACCTTGTGGAGAGCATTACCTGGACCAGCCAGGTGCCAACGGAATTTCACAACGGCTTTCCGCTGGAGCAATGGCCGGGAAAAACTGCCGGCGAGCAAAGCGTCAACATCGCAGGTATATACGTAGCCGATGGCTATTTTAAAACTTTGGGGATGACCTTTGCGGCGGGGCGCGATTTCTCCGGCGATTGGAAAAACGATTCGCTGAATGTGATCGTCAATGAAGCCACGGTGAGGCGCATCGGGCTTAAAGATCCTATCGGTCAGGTTATAACCATCAATTATATCCCTAAGCCGTTAAGGATCATCGGCGTGGTAAAGGATGCGGTGATGGCCTCGCCGTACAAACCTGTGGAACCGGCCTTTTTCTACCACAATCCCGGCGGGGGTGTGCTCGTTTATCGCTTGCCAAAGAACGCCGATCCGCATGCCACTATCGAAAAGATCGGCAAGGTGTTTAAAAAGTATTGCACAACTTATCCTTACGAATACAACTTTATAGATGCCGGATATGCCGCTAAATTTAACCTGGAAATGCTCATCGGCAAACTGGCGGGTGTGTTTGCGGGTCTGGCCATATTCATATCCTGCCTCGGTTTGTTCGGCCTTGCCGCTTACGTTGCCGAGCAGCGCACCAAAGAGATCGGCATCCGCAAAGTGCTGGGCGCATCCGTACCCCAGGTCTGGCTGCTGCTCTCGCGCGATTTTATCATCCTGGTATCCATCAGTTGCATCATCGCCTCGCCGGTGGCCTTCTATTACCTGCACAACTGGCTGCAGCAATACACCTACCGCGTCAGCATCGGGGTTGGCGTGTTCATCGCCTCGGGCGTCGCTGCCATCATCATCACACTGCTAACCGTCAGCTTCCAGGCCATTAAAGCTGCACTGGCAAACCCGGTGAGGAGCTTGCGGAGCGAGTGATAGAGCCAGGAAGCAAGAGTCAGGAGAAATTCTATCTTAATTCTTGAATGTAAAAAGGGCAGCGATGTCCGCTTTTTGGTTGAATGGTATTTTGGGCGCCCGGGCGTGCTATCCGCTCATACTGCACGGGCATTAGCCACGAAGCCGGTATCCGCTGCTATCACTGGCGCAAACTTGCCCGGCGTCATTGCAATCCCGATGGCTATCGGGAGAAGCAATCTCCGCTGATGCAAATCGGTGGGTTGTCGTATAGTTCCGCATTTGTCCGTCCGTTTTTAAACCTTGATCCCCAATGGAAGAAATGGACAAAATGAAAAATATTTACAGATTGTTCTTTGTTATTACAAATTTGTCTGTATATTTGTAATGAACATAATCCCCGACGGCTAATCACCGCTTCATAATGGTTTGTTCGTTTTGTATCAGCCGGCCCCGGCACAAAAAAACGGACGGACAAACTAACCCAAATAACATCAACAGGCTTTACCATCAAGGCAAGGTCAACGCGCTAAACTTAGGCTTAGGGCTATTAGGGGAGTATTTTCTTTTGCTGCGCAACGGACGACAATTTATTGTTGAATTGTTGGCTCAACCATATAACAATCCTGCAATACGGCATTATTCAGTAATTCATTAATTCAATAAACCATATCATGCAAACCAACCAGCAAGGCAGCTTCAAACTTACTGCCGACCAACTACAAGCCGATGCTGCCCATTGGCAGAACCAGGCCAAACAACCCCAGGCAAAGGATAACTCGTTACGGGTGCGCTCATTCAACCAGGTGATAACCGAAGCTGCGGAACAACCGGTACCGCAAATGCTTTTCGGCAAGTTCTGGTATGAGGGCGAGCTGTGCATCCTGTTTTCAGACAGCAACTCCGGCAAATCGATCCTCGCCGTACAGATCGGCAACAGTATCAGTTGCGGCGAAAGTATGCCGCCATTCGTTAACGAAGTAAAAGCGCAGCCGGTGTTGTACTGCGATTTCGAGTTAACGCCAAAACAGCTCGAGGCACGTTACACCGAAAACTGGGCTGAGCATTACCGTTTCAGCGACCACTTTTACCGTGCCGACCTGAACCCCGATACCGATCTGCCCGAAGGCTTTGATACCTATGAGGATTATCTGAATTATTCTATCGAGAATGCCATAATCGATACCGGCGCAAAGGTGGTGATCATCGATAATATCACTTACATCGGCACGGAAAATGAGCAGGCCAAATTTGCATTGCCATTAATGAAGCAATTGAAGGCACTGAAATCAATGTACAACCTCAGCATCCTGGCACTGGCGCATACCCCAAAGCGCGACCGTTCAAAACCCATCACCAGCAACGATTTGCAGGGCAGTAAAATGCTGATGAACTTTTGCGACAGCTCATTTGCCATCGGTTGCAGCAACGAGCATCCCGACCGCCGGTACCTGAAACAAGTGAAGCAGCGCAACACCGCGCAGGTTTATGGCGAGGGGAATGTGTGCCTGTTCGACATCAGCAAGCCGAATAACTTTTTGCAGTTCGACTTCATTGGCTACGGCGACGAGCGTGTTCACCTGCGCGACATGAAGGAGCAGCAAACCGGCGACCTCACCGACCGTGCCGTTGAGCTAAAGCAGCAAGGCATGACGCTGCGCGAGATAGGCGCCGAACTGGGCATCAGCTTCCAAAAAGCCGACCGCCTGCTGCGTGCCGCTAAAAAAGTAAAAGCGGAATGATAAC
>JAFDZK010000007.1 GCA_018267005.1 Bacteroidota bacterium | reverse complement strand
GTCAAAAACTTTCTCGTAAACCACATTGCCATTATTCATTGGAATGTGTAAACCAGTAGTGTCTTTTTGGGCGAATAATACAGTTGGAAATAAAACCATAACTGCGAATAGGAGATTTTTCATAACATTTAAAGTGTTATTAATCTTGTTTTAGTATTGGATGAATGCGGTATGGCAACGTTTAACGCCGTTTTTGTAACAAGCACGATAGATTGGTACGGGAGTTATACATTCCCCCAGCCATGCGCCAATACGTCAGCCAGATGCATAGTTTGGATGGGCAGACTATTTTTATCTATATAGCCCTGTAAGTGCATCAGGCAAGAGTGGTCGGTTGAAATAATGTAATCGGCGCCGGCGTTCATCGCATTGTCTACCTTTTGCTGCGCCATAGCTGTTGAAATGGCCTCAAACTTTACAGCAAACGTACCGCCGAAACCGCAGCAGGTTTCCCCATCTTTCAGGTCGACGAGCTCCAGGCCATGAACTTTGGATAACAGTTGCCTCGGTTCGGCCTTTATATGGCATTCGCGCAGTGCACTGCAACTGTCATGGTAAACTGCGCGTCCATCCAATTCGGCGCCGAAATAATCAATCTGCATGATATTGACCAGGAAATCCGACAACTCGTATATCTTACCTTGTATGGCGCGGCATCTGTTGTGAAGCGTAGTGTTGGTAAACAAATCGTTGTAATAGTTCTTCACCATGCCAGTGCACGAAGCCGATGGCGCGACGATCGCAACTTCTTCCAAATCCGAAAATCCGTTCAGGAATTTTGTGCCTACCTCTTTGGCATCATCCCAAAAACCAGCGTTGAAGGCCGGCTGACCGCAGCAGGTCTGTTCAGGGTTATACCTAACCTCGCAACCTGCTTTTTCCAGCACCCGCACCACGTTCCAGGCTGTCTCGGGCGAAAGCTGGTCCATGAAGCAGGGTATGAACAGGTCAATTTTCATCGGCTGCTAATTTGGCAAAAAGTTGCGAGTTACGGATAATCCGTTTTCAGATTTACAAAGTGCATCCCTTCGTTATTGCTAACAGGTTTCCAATAACACGTACAGAGTAAGATTGCGCGCTATGCCTGTTTCAAATAACAGTTGTCTACCGGCATACAAGATCAAACAATGGACTATGGTCAAAGCCCCAACGATTCCAAAACCAGACTTATCGCCCCGCTCGACGGGCAACTATACAAAAGCTTTTTCCGTATACTTGCCCAGTGCTTATTTTGATCAACCTAAACTTTAACCATTATGCGGAACATTTACTTCCTTTTATTATGCTTTTTTGCATTGACGTCGTGCAGCCGTCGCCTCATCACCAAAAATATAACGGATAAAACATCGAGCTATATCGTCAAATCCGACGGGCAAAAGATCAATGCCCAGTCGGTAAGCCTGCATGGCCAAGCGGTTACTGCCGATTCAATCTCCTACGCCTTAACCGACCTGAGTGCGGTAAAGATGGGACCTGGCTATTACGGAGTAAAAAATGGCACGCTTTACGATGGCTTGTACTATGGCAAACTGATGCTGCTGATGCGTTATGCGGGTTCCACCTACGATTTTAGCACCCATTCCACACAGTATCATTATGACTACTACCTGCAAAAAAAAGGGCAGTCCGATATCCTTGATCTGACAGGGGAAAACCTCGTGGCAAGCGTAAGCGACGATCCGTTGGCGTTACGCAAAGCGCGTGCTTCACGCATTTACGGCACCATCAATATCGCCAGCGTCGTCACCACCTTGGCTGGTTTGGGTTGCGTTTTTCTGCCTTATACCAACCCAATACGCAAACCGGCAGTTACAGTTGGTCTGATTTCGTTGCCAACCTTTTTGATTACACTTCCAATTACATCACACAAAAGGTATAAGTCGATCATTGTTTACGATCGCGATAATCCGTAGGAACGGCAGAGCTTACATACTAAGAAAGAACTAAGCTTATCAGGAGAAATGCTTACGCTCCCCCCGACGGCATTTGCACTTATGTCGTTAACTATTGTGGTTTCGCTGACACAAACTACTTCATTACAATTGTATTAAAATAAAACAATATTGATTAAAGTGAAGAGCTGCGCTGTTAACGCAGCTATTTTTGTATTTCGGGGAAAACGCGGTCCGCGGTCTGCGACGCGGCTTAAGAAATATCGAGCATTCGAGATAAGTCGGGTAAATGAGACGAATAGCATACTTCCCTTTTACCTATCGTACTTATTCAGGCCGCGGGTATATTGGCACGTGTTAGGATTTTTTCCATAGTACCCTGCAAGGCGCTTATATCAAACGGCTTTTCAAGGTATCCGTCGGCCATGCTGTCCCTGGTGATTTGACCCCAATTATCGTTTGCGGACAATAGCAGAATCGGTATGTGACTGGTTTCCGGGTCGTTCTTTAGCTGAAGGCAAAACCCAATGTCGGTGTATCTCCTGAAATTGTTGTCGAGTACAATTATTGTCGGATTAATTTCCCTGGCTTTTGCGACTGAGACAGTACCGGGTGATACGATAACACGATAATGGAATTGCTTAAACAAAAACTGCAATAATTCTGAAAGTTCCGGCTCATCGTCAATAAGTAATACGGTCTTCATGGTAAGTTATGGTTTATTTCGGGGAACTATTATATACTAATTAGGTTTGATTGGTGGAACCGATCTTTCACCATCAACAGTCGTTATGCGTTCACTGTTTTTAAATGAAAGAACAAAATTTAAGATAAAGGAAAAAACACTTTAAGCCATCAGAATCAATCGTGTTGTAGATTACTAAAAGTGAACATCAGCAATCAACGTTTTACACGCTGCAATACCGGTAAAAATGCTCGCCGTAATATACTGCCGTTCGCTTTGTAACAAAAAAGTTAGAGCGCCAACTTTAGTTAGAATGCTTAATTAGTTACGGCACAATATATTTATCTATTGCTTAATCGGGTTAAATAATATTTTATTTATTACTTATTAGTTATTATATTAGTACAAGGCTATTGCTTGCATAAGCTGGCCGAAGCTACCTTAAACTAACCTATGGATGCGGTATTTGGGATGTTGATCGCCATCGATGTCTTGTGTTTCCTGGCTATTGTAGTCATGTTATACAACAGGATAAGAGGCAAGGACGAATTACACGGCCTTTTCCGGGATTCGGGTGAAGAAAAAGATGCCTGAAGTCGCTGATTTATACGCTACGTACCGAATTGCATACCCCTTATTTCAGGTACTAACTCCGTCTATTATCTGCACGTTTAAAGACCTGTGTAAAGCAATTAGATCATGAAAAATGAAGGTGGACTGATAGTCGCTCTGAATTCGGAACTGACATCATATTTTAAAAAGCATCCTGATAACCTACCGGTTACGGTTGATGTAAACGCATTGCAGATAAAATGCCTGCCGTATTTGATCGAACATATCGAAGATTATTCCAATAAGCCTTTTACCGACAAATTTTTATGGAGCGTAACATTTCCGGGTTCAAAGCTACCTGGGTTCGAATATAAATTTTTGATCACTTACCAGGCAAGGTACATGGGCGCGTGCGGGATTGTCGCAGTCGACGCGGTTTATGAGCGGATGGCCGCCCCGTATCCCTGGTATTTGCGTAATTGACAGGTTCGCTTGCTGAGCCACCCGGTGAATAAAAATTGAGGAAAGGTTGATAGGTGGCTTCCGCCAGGGAAAACAAAAAAACAATGCTGAGGCGGGCCGTCTACGGAAGGGAATGAGAGAGGGAATAGGACGGTTCCTGCCGAAAGCAAAAATAACCCTGATAAGAATACAAGCGATTGTGAAACAGCCGGCGAAAAGGAAACGAGAGATTTCCGGGCGGCTTCCATCCAAACCATACGATCAAACTTCCAATGCCACCGCTTCTTCAGGTTTAGCGCTTTTCCGCTCGGCGAAATGCAGCACGAACAGCAGCAGAAGACCAATAAAGAAGAAGCCATCAAGCACTAAGGTGGAGTCGCGCATCTCATTTGTCCAGCTTTCCACGGAAGCAAACGTAAACAATCCTACCACAATCGAAAGCTTCTCCGTAGCGTCGTAAAAACTGAAATAGGATGCCGTATCCGGGATATCCGGCGGCAGCAGTTTGGCATAGGTCGAGCGAGAAAGCGACTGCACACCCCCCATAACTAAGCCTACGGCAAATGCAGCTACATAAAACTGCATATTATTGGTAATATAATAAACGCACAGGCACGTAATGGTCCAGAATATGACCAGTACCAGCAAGGCGCGCGTATTGCCGTATTTGTCCGATGCCAGCGAAGTGAGCCAGGCGCCTAATATGGCTACCACCTGGATAATGAGAATGATGGTGATTAGATCGTCGTCCTTCATGTGGAGTTCCTTGGCGGCAAACTCTGCGGCTACCAGCATAATGGTTTGTACCCCTACCGAATAAAAGAAAAAGGCTGGCAAAAACCGCTTTACCAACGGCATGTTTCGCACGTTGCGAAATACCTTTGCCAATTCCTTAAACCCGCCGGTAAACAGATTGTACTTGTGCGAACCTGCGTTGGGTTCACCTTTGGGCAGTATCCGGAATGGGATAATAGCAAAGCCGGTCCACCATAAAAACACGATCAAAAATGATATGCGTGCGCCCATATCTTCGGTAATGCCGAATGATTGATGGAACAGCACACCAACAAAGCAGACTAACTGGACGACTATGCTTCCTGCAAAACCATAGATAAATCCTTTAGCGCTAACATCGTTTTGCTTGTCGAATGAGGCTATCTGCGGCAGGTAGGAATTGTAGAAAACGAATCCGCCACAATAGCCTATGGTAGCCAGCCCGAAACAGATCATCGGGAATTCTATAGGCCCGCCCTCTTTCAGCAAGAACAATCCTGCGCATGCTAATCCTCCAATCCAGGTAAATATTTGCAAGTACGATTTTTTGGCGCCGCGGTAGTCAGCAAGCGAAGTAAGGATGGGTAGTGTAACTACGATTATAAGGTACGACAGACCAAGGATATAGTTTTGCAGCACCGTATTAACGTAAGTATGACCAAAAAAGCTGACCATGTTTTTGCCATAGGCCGTGCTGGCAGTTATTCCCACATAATACGCTGGAAAGATAGTGGTGGTGATCACCATGTTGTAGGATTGATTGGCCCAGTCGAACATGCACCATGCCCAAATGGTTTTTTTGTCATTTTTCGCGCTCATGCAGCGCTAAAAGTAAACATTGTACAGGTCATTTCATGATAGAGTAGCCCTTATTTTCCGTGAAAATAGTTCGGTCAAAATGCCGAAAGCTTTAAATAAGCAGTTTTTCGTGTTGATTTTCAGTACCTGTAACGTGAATGTTACGGAATGATTAAACCATGGCTTATGAATACCATCAAAAGAAAAACTAACGATGGACCTAAAGGCCATTTATTGTACAACTAAACACAAAACCAATGAAAAATGTATTAAAAACCGTCCTGTTTGCAACGACTATGCTCGTCGCGCAGTTCACATTTGCACAGGCCAATATTGCCGTATCGACAGCTACTAACGCTGCTTTGCGTGCCGGCATATCCAGGCAGGCTGCTACAGCAGCTATTAAAAATTCTACTATGCAAACCGCCGCCGCCACGAGGCAAGCAGCTGCCAAGGCTGCCTCTGCTGTACAGTCAAATGCTGCCAAGGCATCCGGTTTGACGGCAAGCACCGTTGTTACAGCGAAAACCGCGCTGAACGCATCTGCGAATACCGCTACAAACCAAGCTTCAGACGTCAAAACGGCGACGGCGGCAGTAACCGAAAATACGGCTGCAAATAATGCCATAACCGTTAATAAAACAGCCGCAACGGCCGCTTCCAAAGGCGATGCGGTTGCAAGTCCGACTGTTAAGAGCAAACAATCAGGTGCAAAATCCGTTAAAAGCAGTCAGTCTGCAGCCAAGGGACAAGTGACCATGTCAACTGGCAGCAAGCCTAAGGCAGGTAAAAGCAATGTAAAGGCAAAAGCCTCGGCGAATCTGTCGGCCTCTGCAACCGCCAATAAGCATAGCGAAGATTTAAAGGCAGGTTCAGATGACCGGTTAAGCGCTCAGGCTTCCAAACAGTAAACTCTACAAATGAAGGGCTTTCCGGGCCCTTCATTTTAATATATCATCTATGAAGACCGTATACAGTTTATTATTTGTCACGCTATTTTCTCTGCCCGTGTTACGATCGGCGGCGCAAAACAAAATAGCCGACACCGATTTGATGATGTTGCCAGGCGTGCATAGCACTACCTTTAACGCCACCGCCGTGTACATGTCAAACCTCAGTTATGACGGCCGGAGAGACGCGACGAACGTTCCGGTGCTAATGCCGGGCGCGACCGCTGTTTTTAAACACGGGTTATTTGTGAGCGCTATCGGCTATTGGGATGTTAACGGCGCAAAGTCAGGGGCCGAAGGGCTTAGTATAACACCCGGGTATATGTTTTCGCTTGACACCGGCAGAAAATTCGGGGGAAACATAACAGCTACTAAGTACTTTATTACCAACAACAGCCCGATTATCCTTTCGTCGTTTAATGTGCTCCTCGATGGTCAACTCTATTACAATGGGCCAGTTAAGACCACGGTGGGTATTACCTATAGTTTCGATAAGGGCAGCAACCGCGATATTATCAACACCTTCCAGGTTGAAAAAGATCTTTGGCTCCTGAAAACCGGCTTGCTGAAATTAAATGGGCTCAAAATAACTCCTGCCATTACTGCTTATGCCGGCTCACAGTCGTTTACGGAAACTTATTACGTTAACTCGCAGGTGCCCAGGGCGTTGACAGACCCTGCCCTGGTATCGCCTATTACCAGGCTTTTCCCCGGGTTATCGCAGCAGCAAATATTGACTAAAACCGTGACCCGCCAAAAAACGCAGGAAGTGAAACAATACAATTTACTAGCGGTCAGCGCATCCTTGCCGATCGGTTATACATTAAATAGCTGGCAGTTTACTTTTACGCCGTACTTAACCCGACCATTTAACCAGGTCGATTACAGCGGCGGCGGGATTAGCGGCAGCTATTTCTTTTATACCATTGGTGTAAGCTATATCTTTTAAAAGGGCTACTCGCCAAGCAATTTCTTCTTTTGAGCATCGTATTCGGCTTTCGTGATGGCACCTTCGTCCAGCAGCTTCTTCAGTTTGATCAGTTCGTCGGCTACGCTTGTCGGCGTACCAGGTGCTTTCTGTCGGCACGGCGTCACTTCGCAGGCCGAGAGAGCCGCCTCGATCCACACATCGCACGTCGGCAGCCCTCCTGTACGTATCGTAATAACCACTTGCTCCCCTCCTGTCATCTGCTCCACCCTGGCAATCTTTTTGATAACGTATCTGCCGTTTGACATATCTTTCCTGGCTGCCAGTGCACCGCTGCGCCGCGGATCGGGCGGCCCTGGCAGCAACTGGTTGACCTGGATATATTTAAAGTCGCCATTAGGCATCGAGCCCAGGCCAAGCCGGATTGTATCGCCCGGATGATAAGTTACACCGTTGGAAGCACGGTATTCTTTTAATTTTTGTGAAAATGCGAAAAGCGGCAGTAATAATGCCAATGTGAACAGGTATCTTCTCATGAAATCAGGTTTTCTCAAAAACGCAATAATCCGGCTTTTGTTTGCCAAACCGGGGTTAGATAGAACCCATATTGAAAGATTTTGGCCTATATTTGGTTGCAATCACAACTATTAAACTATGAAACACGGACTACTGATCGATATGGATGGCGTGATCTACAGCGGCGAAATGCTGATAGAAGGCGCGGATCGTTTTATAAAGAAACTGCTTGAAAAAAATATCCCGTTCACTTTTATGACCAACAACAGCCAGCGCACCCGCCTTGAAGCAGTTCGCAAACTGAAAGGCCTGGGCATCGATGTGACGGAAGACCATATTTATACCAGCGCCATGGCTACCGGCAAGTTTTTGGGCGACCAAAGCCCGAACGGTACCACCGCTTATGTTTTGGGCGAAGGAGGTTTACTTACCAGCCTGCATGAGAACGGCGTTACGCTGGTAAATACCGATCCGGAATTCGTGGTGTTGGGCGAAGGACGAAATTTCACACTCGAGATGGTGCAGAAGGCCGTCGATATGATCCTTTCAGGCGCGAAATTCATCACCACCAATCGCGACCCTTCGCCAAAAAAGCCCGGGTGGAACAACCTGGGTATAGCGGCCACCACGGCGATGATAGAAGAAGCCACTGGCCGCAAGGCTTTTGTAACCGGTAAGCCGAGCCCGGTTATGATGCGCTCGGCAAGAAAGTATCTCGGCCTTGAAACCGCTGAAACGACCGTGGTTGGCGACACAATGGAAACCGATATCCAGGGTGGTGTACAAATGGGCTATAAAACCATACTTGTTCTGTCGGGGATAGCTAAAAAAGAAGAATTAGGCAATTACGCATTCAAACCCGATATGATAGCCGGTTCGGTAGACGAGATTGAACTTCCGCTGAAATGGTGGTGATCTTTAAGTCCTTAGTCTGAGTCCTAAATCTAAAGTCATTACTCAGGGCGACTTTAGACTTAGGACGTTGGGCTAAAGACTTCTATTTCAGGTGCGAGCGGAGCATCCACACCATTTTTTCGTGCTCTTCCATCAGGCCGGTAATAAAATCACTGGTGCCGGCATCGCTGTAATCATTCACGAAGGGGTTGATATTGCCTCTGATGAACTCGATAATACTATTATGATCCTCGACAAGCTCGCGGATAAAACCCAGGCTGTCGTTACTGCGCTCGGTCAGCTCGCCGAGATGCGTCAGTTCCAGGAAGCTTTTCAGGGTGGCCGGAGCATAGTGTCCTAACTGACGAATACGTTCGGCTACGGCATCCATGGTTTCGTCCAGCGCCTCGTATTGTGATTCGAAGAATAGGTGCATAGAATGAAAATCGGGCCCTTCCACGTTCCAGTGTGCGTTGCGCGTTTTCGTATACAGCACAAATTCGTCGGCTAACAATTTGGCCAGTTGTTCAGAAACGGCCTGGCGGTTCTTATCGGTAATTCCAATGTTCGGTTTCATAAGGTGTGAATAATGAAGGTAAACGGATAATATGACTTGTTAGCAAATATACTATGTCCGTGTTGTATCAGCGATTTGAAAAATTAACCATGACATTATTATGCCAACGTTAGTTTAAACTATTGTCCGTTGCCGTTTCAATTCGCTCTTCTTAGCAAAGGCCGGCCTTACCAACCAGCTTTTCCGGTTCTTTTCCCGGAACAGCATCCAGTAAAAAAAGAAAAGAACTGCGGCAACAGCGAAGCTGGATATCGCCGGCGCTGGCACTATGTCTTTAAGATTGACCAGCAGACCATCTTTGCTATAATGGCCAAAACCGAAAAGTTCGGGAAGACGGTACCAGTAATAACACGAAACAGCCGACGCCGCAAAAAAGCTGGTCAGGTACGTTTCATATTTATGGTTAACGATTTTTTGCAATATCAGGTAGAGGGCGAAGGTAACGGCCATGCCTAAAAACGGCATTTCGTAAACTTTAACAAGTTCATAAAGGCTATGTATTTGACGCTGGTCCGGAACATGGAACCAGCCCCAGATAAATCCGGGCAGGCAGCCTGTAAAAAATGGACCGCTGCGCCGGTGCGGATGAGACTTAGTGACGTGTGCCGGGTCGATATTATGGGTCGAATCCGGGCAGGGGGCTACACAGTTGCAGCAAAGGTCGCAGTGTAAATTAGGCACCGAAGCGATCACATTACCGCCGTATAATTTTTCAACCGGGTGTATTGGGCACAGACCCGAACACCATGCGCTTTTCCATTCGTAAACAAATCCGACCGCAACCCCGCAGGCAGTCAGGCCGATGATCAGAATAGCGGTCGCCAAGCCATTGGTATTAAAAATTGCGTGGCGCAGGGGCACTACCACGAAGAGTACAATTACTGCGACGAAATTGAATACCCCCGATTTTTTTTGGCTAACCGTTTTTCTACCAGACAGGCCAAGGTGCCGCGGCAGTAGGGTCGTGGTGGCCAGGGGACAAATGTTTCGCCAAAGCCCGGTAAAAACAACGAGTAACACTGGAGCCGCCGGTATCAGCACGTTCCAGAAGGCCAACAATCCGATTGACGGATAAAAGGTTAGGCTGAACAAAATCGCCACGCCGGCCAGCCATGTCACCAACTGTACTGTACGCCATATCAAAACCGACGCCCGCGAAAGACGCCCGACCGGTTTAAGTTTGACCCTGGCGATTTTTATTCCCATTGTTTGCCAAGGTATCCGTTATCATGCGCGAAAAAAATGATCATCGTCACATTGGCGGGTAATACAAGTAGAAAATAATAGCTATGCTATTCGTCCAGTGCAAACCTAACCGCAGCCTGCGCGTGGATCAGCATGGTGTCGAAAAGCGGCATGTCCACGTCATTTTGGTTTAGCAACATTGGTATCTCGGTGCATCCGAGTATGATCCCCTCGGCGCCCTGATCGGCGAGTTTACGAATCGCATTGATATAAAATTGTTTAGTGTCTTCTGTGAAAATATTCCTGCCGAACTCTTCAAAAATAGTATAGTGGATATGTTCGCGGTCTGCATCAGCCGGTATTACCACCTCGATACCGCGTTCGGTTAACTTATCCCGGAAAAATGCCCTTTCCATCGTAAATTTTGTTCCTAAGAGTCCCACTTTTTTCAACCCCTTCTGCCCGACGGCTTCGGCAGTGGCTGTTGCGATATGTATTACTGGCAATTGAACATTCTGCTCCAACCGATCAGCTATCAAATGCATGGTATTGGCGCAAAGTATAATAGCCTCCGCGCCCGAGTTTTTCATTGCTAGCGAGGCTTTTGTGAGCATCTGAAGGGTATTGTCCCAGTTTTCGGTATCATTGTTGCGTTTGATATCCCCATAGTTAAATGAATAGATCATGCATTCGGCGAATTCCAGTCCGCCAAGCTTTTCGTTGATACCCTGGTTGATCAGTTTATAGTAGTCAGTTGTTGATACCCAACTAATGCCGCCAATAAGGCCTAAAATTCTCATGATGTGAAGATGGCAATAAATATTTCGTGGGTTACCCTGGGATATTTAATTTTATTTGCGGCTGACAAATACTAATGAAATTTAAGACAGTCACATTTAACCTTGACTTAACGTTTGCCGACACCTTAGCACTATGTATCGCCGCATTCAAAAAAAGCATCAAATCTTTGCTTGGATCGAAACTGAGCGAGGGCGAGATCGTGGCAACTTTTAGACCGTCAGGCAAAGACATGCACAGTACCCGATTTGTTAAAGCAATCAACCTGGCAGGTATGGGAAGCAAATTGATCACCAGGGAAATTTTATCACAACAATTGTACGATCAGTTGTATATTGACACACAAAACGCGCTGAAGCTCGTAGAGCAGGCCAGGTAAACCAGTTAAATTATGATAAAAGCGGAAAGAGTCGGTAATTACAGATGGGTAATTGCAACATTGCTGCTATTTTCCACCACTATCAACTATATGGATCGCCAGGTAATCAGCTACGTAAAGGATTACTTTTGTACTCCTATAGCCAAGGGCGGTTTTGGTTGGACAGACAATCAATACTCATACATTACCTCGTTTTTCACCGCTTTTTATGCGGGCATAACCATTGTTGCCGGCTTGGTGGTCGATAAAATAGGCACCAAACTGGGCCTTGCACTTTCGCTGATAACCTGGTCCATATTCGGCATATTGAATGCTTTTGCCGGCAGCTCGGTTGTGGTGCATACGGCGGTAAGGAGTTTATTCGGTATTGGAGAAGCGGGAAATTTCCCGGCATCTATCAAAGCCGTCGCCGAATGGTTCCCTAAGAAGGAAAGAGCCTTGGCGACGGGTATTTTCAACAGCGGCGCCAACATAGGGGCTATGATAGCGGCCTTATTTGTGCCCTGGTGTCTTATTCATTGGGGCGAAGCCCTGGGCTGGAAGATGGCTTATATCATAACGGGATCAGTTGGTTTCTTATGGCTGATCTTTTGGTTCCTGCTGTATAGCAAGCCTGCGGAATGTAAATACCTTTCCAAAAAGGAATTTGATCTTATTCATGAGGACGACCTGGCGATGCATGTTGCTCCATCGGAAGATGTAGCAGTAAATGAAAAAATATCATGGCGAAGATTATTCCGTTATCCACAAACGTGGGCTTTTTTTTGGGGCAAGTTCATGACGGATGGTATCTGGTGGTTTCTGCTTTTCTGGCTGCCCGACTACCTGAAAAAACAATTCGGAATGACCATCCACCAGATCATGTGGCCCACGTTCATCGTTTATGCTATTTCCATCATTGGCAGCACTTATGGCGGCAATCTTCCGCGTACCATGATAAACCGTGGTATGCCGGTATTTAAGGCTCGCATGACGGCGATGTTCGTCATTGCCCTACTTCCGCTGGTTCTATTGCTCACACAATATTTTGGCGATAAGGCTGTATTTGGCAATTATGCCGCTACGTTGGCCATCGCCATGATCTGCATTGGTGCTGCGGCGCACCAGGCATGGTCGGCCAACCTGTTTACTACGGTGTCGGACATGTTCCCCAAAAAAGCTATTGGCTCAGTTACCGGTATCGGCGGCATGGCCGGTGGTATTGGCGGGGTCATTATTCAGCGGTTATCGGGCATATTGAATACGGCCTACCATACACATCCCCAAACGGCATATCTCATTATGTTTGTGATGTGCGCTTTTGCCTATATTACTGCCTGGGCGATAATAAGACTTTTGACGAGAAGACCATCCAATATCGTTGTATAGAGTATGTGCATTATTGCACATACCTGATCTTGATCACCAGCTTTTTGACGTCATCATAACCATCGACCTTGATATTCGGCCGGTGTGCATCGGCAGGAAAGAATAAAAAGAATTCTTTGGGTGTCGCCAAATAATAAGTTCCTTCAGTAGAATAATGGGCCACATCCTTTTTCTCATTGTAGGGCTCCGTTACTGTAGCGCCCGAAACTGGCGTCACACCTATCTTTTCCTCGCCAGTAATCACATATTGCAGGTCGATGTATTTCTGATGTGATTCCCATTTGGAAGCTTCAAATGTTTTCGATGGTGCATAAGTTATGGTTGCATAAGCATTTTTGCCGTCTATCGGGTACTGTCCGGGTGCCAGCGTCGCCAGTTTGGCGCTATCGGCCAAAAATTTCAAAGCTTTTTGCCAGACAGTTTTATTGGCTTCATATTGTTTTTTAAACTCCATTGCATTTACTTCAGGATAAATCCTGATCTTCAGGCCATTGGCCCACACATTGCTTTTAACCCATTGCGCGGCGGCATTTTTATCGTTTGGATTAGCTTGCGCCCTAACCATACTGCTTATAAATATCATCCCGAATGCTGCGCAAACCGGGAACAATCTGAAAAATTTCATATCGATTTTTTTTAAATTGATTACCAATGTTAATTATACAAGCTACAAAGTAAAAAGCGCCAAGCAAAAAGCCTATTACTTACTTTAACGTTGGAGTAAAAATATGATCCGGCACTTTTTAATAATGATACAACATTGTACAATTGCGAATAAATTTACTCATTAAAGTATATACCGTGAAAGTATTGCATAGTGTACATCCGAGCGATTTTAAAACCTATTCAACTGATCTGATCAGGGAGCGTTTTTTAATAGATAACCAGGTACAACCGGGCCAGATCAACTGTGTTTACACCCATTACGACCGGATGGTATTCGGTTTTGCAAACCCGGTAAATAATGAGCCGGAACTGCCAAACTACCCGGGCCTGCGGGCCAATTACTTTTTGGAGCGAAGGGAACTTGGCATTATCAACGTAGGCGGCGAAGGTATTGTAAAATCCGACGGGCTGTCGTTTAAGTTAAATAAGCTGGATTGCCTTTACATCGGCAAGGGAACGAAGTATGTGAGTTTCATCAGCAAGTATGCTGAAAACCCCGCTGTGTTTTACATGTTGTCCGCTCCTGCTCATACAACATATCCGACTACATTGCTCAAACATGAAGATGCCGTTAAAGTGCGCACGGGTTCAGCGGCAACAGCAAATCATCGTACCATTAACAAATATATTCACCTTGAAGGTATAAAAAGCTGCCATTTGGTTATGGGATTAACCATTTTGCACGAGGGCAGCGTTTGGAATACAATGCCGCCGCACGTGCACGACCGCCGCATGGAAGGTTATTTCTATTTCGATCTGCCGCCGGGACAAAAAATATTTCATTTCATGGGCGAAGGAAACGAAACGCGTCATATCACTATGAATAATTACGACGCCGTGGTTTCGCCGCCGTGGAGCATCCATTCGGGCAGCGGCACGGCAAGGTATAGCTTTATCTGGGGCATGGCCGGCGAGAATCTCGACTATACCGATATGGACGCTATTGCTATACCGGATATTAAATAGTTCAACGTAAATATTGATAAAATTGAAAGATAAATTTTCTCTGGCAGGTAAGGCCATTATCGTTACCGGGGGTACGGGTATTTTAGGCAATTCATTTATCAGGGGCATTGTCGAGGCCGGTGGCGCGGTCGGTATTTTAGGCCGAAATGAGGCGGTTGCGAATGAAAGAGCTAACATGATCAATCACATCGGCGGAAAGGCAGTGCCCCTGGTAGCCGATGTAATGAATGAGAAGCAATTGCTGAATGCCCGTACCAAAATGCTGGAAACTTTCGGTAGGATAGATGGATTGGTTAACGGCGCCGGTGGCAATTCGCCGGAGGGTGTGGTGCAGAACGATGACAATTTGTTTGAAATGAATATCGCGGGAATGAAAAAGGTAATGGATATCAACATCTGGGGCACCATTATTCCGACACAGGTATTCGGCGAAGCGATAGCTGCCACGGGTAAAGGCAGCATCGTTAATATTTCATCCATGAACTCAAAAAGAGCCATAACCAAGTTATTAGGTTACAATATGGGCAAAGCTGCTGTAGACTGTTATAACCAGTGGTTTGCCGTAGAGCTCGCCAAACGCTACGGCGAAACAATTCGAATGAACGCCATTGCGCCGGGCTTTTTTCTGACCGAGCAAAACATGTCCCTGCATACCAAACCCGACGGCAGTTATACCGAGCGGGCCGAGTCGGTTATCCGGCAAACGCCGTTCAAACGTTTTGGTCACCCGGATGAGCTGATTGGCGCACTGGTTTGGCTTTTGAGCGACGCATCGCAATTTGTTACAGGGGCGATGATCTGCGTCGACGGCGGCTTTTCTGTCTTCGGTGGGGTATAATTGGTTTTGACCACACGGCTAATTTTATTACACTTAATTTTTGAGTTTACCGCCGCAATCATTTGGCAGGCAGCTGCCTTAACTATACTTTTGGTGTTCCAGATCTATTTCTGCACACTTAATTATGAAGCCTTTTTTAGACCGAAATTTTTTGCTTCAAAGCAAGACCGCCGAACAATTATATCATCAATATGCGGCTGGTATGCCAATTATCGACTACCACTGCCATCTTGATCCTGCGCAGATAGCCGCCAATATCAATTTTGCTAATCTTACCGATATCTGGCTCAAAGGCGATCATTATAAATGGCGGGCTATGCGGGCGAACGGCGTTGATGAGCAATGCATCACCGGCTCCAAAAGCGATTGGGAGAAATTTGAATGCTGGGCCGCAACCGTACCATATACACTTCGTAACCCGCTATATCACTGGACTCACCTCGAATTACAGCGCTATTTTGATGTGCATGAGCTACTTTCGCCTAAAACAGCCAAGGCTATCTACGACGAGTGCACCCAAAAGCTGCGAACCCCGGCATACTGCGTTCAAAATATTATCAAAAAAATGAACGTTGAGGTGATCTGCACCACCGACGATCCTATTGACAGTCTCGAACATCACCAAAAGCTCAAACGAAGCGGCTGGAATGTAAAGGTCTTCCCCGCTTTCAGGCCAGATAAGGCCATGAACGCCGATGATGTAAAAGCGTTGAATGATTACATCGGAAAACTGGAAACAGTAAGCGATACTGCCATAAACAACTACAACGATTACCTGGATGCCCTAAAAAAACGCCACGATTATTTTGCGGCGAATGGCTGCGTCGTATCCGACCACGGCCTGGAGCAAATGTATGCCGAAGATTATACAGAGGCAGAAATTGCTTCCATCTTCCAAAAGGTCCGCTCTGGCAAATCATTACAATCAGACGAAGTTTTGAAATTCAAATCGGCTATGCTTTACCAGTTTGCGATTTGGGATCATGAAAAAAACTGGGTTCAGCAGTATCATTTGGGTGCGCTGCGTAACAACAATGCCAGGGCATACCGCGAAATTGGTCCGGATACGGGCTACGACTCGATTGGAGATTTTTCGCAGGCGCAGCCGCTTTCGCGCTTCCTCAACAGGTTGGATAGTACTAACCAATTGACAAAGACCATTATTTACAATCTCAATCCCGGCGACAACGAACTGTTTGCCGCCATGACAGGCAATTTCAACGATGGCACGGTTGCCGGTAAGATCCAGTTCGGCTCGGCCTGGTGGTTTCTCGATCAGAAAGATGGTATGACCAAACAATTGAACGCGCTTTCGAGCATGGGGCTGTTAAGCAAACTGGTGGGTATGTTAACCGACTCGCGCAGTTTCCTCTCTTATCCGCGGCACGAGTATTTCAGGCGCCTGCTTTGCAATCTATTCGCCGAAGACATAGAAAACGGCGAATTGCCTGCTGACCTGGAATGGACAGGCAAGATCATACAAGACATTTGCTATCACAACGCAGTCGATTACTTCAAATTTCAATAACCATTTTCGGCTTCCTGCAAATTGTTTATATCAAGCGGGAGTCCAAGGTTTAATTAGTTGAGTGCAGAACAAATGATGCCCACAGGCGTTAAAGAACACCTTCTCGGTAAAGACGCGTCGGATACGAATCAACTTAAAAAGTTAATTTCCATATCGATATGATACTATCAATAAATAATCTAAAAAATATAAACGTGCCGGGTTTACAAAAGCCCAATACGGAAATTTTTAATCTTCCCGACAAGGTTTTGCAGTTTGGAACTGGGGTTTTACTGAGAGGGCTGCCCGATTATTTCATCGATAGAGCCAATCGGCAGGGTATTTTTAACGGCCGGGTGGTGTTGGTCAAATCGACCGGTACAGGCTCTGCCGATGATTTCGCTAAACAGGACGGCCTTTACACGATCTATTCCAAAGGCATTGAAAACGGCAAGGAAGCAAGCGAGGAGGTGATTTGCTCATCGATCAGCAAAGTGTTGTCGGCATCATCCGATTGGGGCGCCGTTTTAGCTATAGCGGGAAGTCGTGATCTGCAAATCGTTATATCAAATACAACCGAAATAGGCATTCAACTGGTTGAAGAAGATATAAACCAGCAACCGCCTCAATCCTTTCCGGGCAAACTATTAGCTGTTTTGTACGAACGCTATAACGTTTTCAGCGGCAGCGCAGCCAGCGGCCTGATCATTATTCCCACTGAGCTGATTACGGATAACGGCCAAAAGCTAAAGTCGATTATTTTGGACCTGGCGCGCTTCAATAAACTGGAAAATGATTTTATCATCTGGATCGAGCATCATAACACTTTCTGTAATTCCCTGGTCGACAGAATTGTACCCGGAAAACCGGTGAAGGAGCTCGCAGCTCAATTAGAAAACGAGCGCGGCTATACCGATAACCTGCATATCATGTCGGAGATCTATTGTCTTTGGGCAATTGAGGGTGATGACAAGGTAGCCTCTGCATTGTCTTTCGCCAAAGCTGATGACAGGGTAATCATTGCCCCCGATATCGAAATATACCGGGAACTGAAACTTCGATTGCTCAACGGCTCACATACCTTAAGCTGCGCAGTTGCGATTATTTCCGGTCTTCTGACGGTTAAAGAGGCCATGGATAATAGTAGTCTTGTGAAATTTATATCTGAGCTGGCTTACAAAGAAATCATCCCTTCCATTCCGTATAAAATCGATCCTGATGCTGCCTCGGATTTTGCAGCTAAGGTTTTGGATCGTTTCCGCAACCCACATATCCGTCACGAATGGCTCAGTATTTCCTTGCAATATTCAACAAAGATCAAGATGCGTGTTATTCCGTTGCTGCTTAATTATTATAGAACAAATAATGCGGTACCAGCAAATATGGCGCTTGGTTTTGCGGCCTTTATCAGGTTTATGAAGACTGAACAGGCGACCGACGGTACTTATAAAGGATCGGTTAACCAGCTTAATTATGCCGTAACCGATAGCCAGGCAGCCTATTTCAGCAAAGTCTGGGAAAATGCAAATGCTGACCAGGTTGTTAAAACAGTTTTGAGCAACAACGACCTATGGGGTGCAGACCTCACGGAACTGCCCGGTTTTGAAAAAACGGTAGTCAGGGAATTAAATAAAATCATGGCAGGTGAAAAAGAGAGTGCCCTGCACGAATAATTCATTATGAAACAAAGAGTAACCAAGGTACATCCTGATGTTTCGTTATAACTTTCACACCAGTCAGCAATCATGAAGAAAATCATTTGGGTATCAATAATGGTTTTCGGCACTACCCTCGCAGCCGGCGCACAACAGGTACCTTTATCGGAGCGCATGGCCTCGACTGCCATGAAGCTCTGGAAAGACAGTGCATCCGCCGTACGTTGGAGCTACGAACAGGGCGTAGTACTCGAAGGCATTACCAATGTATGGAAGCAAACTGCGGATAAAAAATATTTCGATTATGTACACCATTATATCAATGCGCTGGTTGCTGATGACGGTTCGATTAAAGGTTATAAAAAGGACATATATAGCCTGGATAACATCCTGTGTGGCCGCTCGGTGCTGATGCTTTATAATGTCCTCGAAAAAGAAAAGTATTACAAGGCCGCGCTTACTTTACGCGATCAGCTAAAGCATCAGCCCAGAATTGCGGGAGGTGGTTTCTGGCATAAAAAAAGATATGGCGTCCAAATGTGGCTTGATGGTCTTTATCTGGCCGAACCTTTCTATGCCGGGTATGCTTACGCTTTTCATGAGGATACTGATTTTAATGACATCGCTAACCAGTTTATACTTGTAGAAAATCATATGCGCGACCCGAAAACAGGCTTGCTGTATCATGGCTGGGATGAAAGTCGCGAAGAACGCTTTGCAAATCAGCAAACTGGCTTATCGCCAAACTTTTGGGCGCGAGCCGACGGCTGGTATGCTATGGCCCTGGTGGATGTACTCGATAAGTTCCCGGCAGATAATCCCAAGCGTGAAAAGTTAGTGGCCATATTGAACAGGCTTGCTTCGTCAATAAAAAAATATCAGGACCCCAAAAGCGGCCTTTGGTACCAAATAATGGATAAGGCAAACGCACCCGGAAATTATCCCGCGGCTTCAGCATCCTGCATATTTGTGTATGCCCTAACTAAAGGCGTACGAGAAGGCTATTTGCCGGCGAGCTATCTACGCGTCGCAAAAAAGGGATATAGCGGTATCGTCAAAAAGTTCGTACGGTTCGGCGCAGATGGACAGGTTAATCTGAAGGGTACGGTTGCCGTAGGCGGCCTGGGCGGTCGGCCTTACCGTGATGGCAGCTACAAATACTACCTCGGCGAAAAAGTCGAACAAAACGACCCTAAAGGTGTAGGCGCATTTATACTGGCAAGTGTGGAAATTGAGCGTCTCGTACATTTATCTGCCGATAAAGGAAAAACCGTGCTGCTCGACAGTTATTTTAACGATGAGCACCGGAAGGATATAACGGGCCGCACAGTATCCTATCATTATAAATGGGATGAAGAAACCAACAACGGCTTTTCGTTTTTAGGACATGTTTTTAACAATTACGGTGTAAAAACTTTAACACTTTACCAGGAACCGACTACCGAGAATCTAAAAAAAGCAAACATTTATATCATTGTAGACCCCGACATTCCAAAGGAAAACCCGGATGCTAAATATATCGACCCCGTCCATATCAAAGCCATAAGCGATTGGGTAAAAGCGGGTGGCGTGCTTGCTGTTTTAAATAATGATACCGGTAACGCCGAATTCTATCATTTAAATAAGCTGATGGCGAAATTCGGCATGCAGTTTAACGAGGATCGTGCCAAACATGTCGAGGGTGAACAATTTGAGCAAGGCGCCATTTATATATCTGCCGGCAACAAAATATTTAAAACCGCTAAGAAGATTTACGTAAAGGATATCAGCACTTTAAAGGTTATCCCTCCTGCTGTTCCGGCTTTAACTGATAAAAACAATGTGATCGTCGCAACAGCGCAATATGGCAAAGGAACCGTATTTGCCGTTGGTGACCCCTGGTTTTACAACGAATATACCGATGGTCGAAAGCTGCCTGCAGATTTCCGGAATTTTCAGGCGGCAAACGATTTTGTAAAGTGGCTGGTTGAGCAGATACCGAAAAAAAAATAAAAATACCGCAAAATGAAGATCAACGGTTTGCTTTTATCATTTCTGCTGACCTGTAGTTTTTCAGTTTCGGAAGCGCAGCCACATGAACTAAGATCGTGCGAAACAAGATGGACAAGTCAAAGCAAAAGCACTAATGCCGTGTCGGCAGTGACATTGGGCGGGCAATTGACCAAAACCGTTATTTAAAGGATTGTTTAATTTAAAACAGATGAATACATCCAGGCAGGTTATTCGTTCCGCGGGATAATAATTAGAAATTATTAATACATTTATTACAGGCAGCTAATTAATAGTAATCTAAAGATTTGTTAGCGAAACAGGCTGCCTGTTCGGGGGTATCAGAAACCAAAGTTTAAAGCCACAACAACCACTATGCAAGTCATTTTCGGAATAATTTACCATTTTATAGGGGGTTTCGCTTCGGGCAGTTTTTATATACCTTACAAACAGGTTAGAGGGTGGTCGTGGGAAAGCTTTTGGATTATCGGAGGGCTCTTCTCATGGCTCATAGTGCCGCCGCTCGCTGCGTGGCTCACAATTCCCAACTTTGCCGCGATCATCAGTGAAACCAATGGCGGCATATTGTTTTGGACTTATTTATTCGGTTTACTCTGGGGAATCGGCGGACTTACCTATGGCCTGGGTGTTAGATACCTTGGCGTATCGCTTGGAAGCACTGTCATCCTGGGCCTATGCGCCGTATTCGGCTCATTGATCCCTTCGGTGTACTACAATTTCGCCCCTCAACCCGGCAAGGATACCATAACCGACCTGGCCACAAAGCATTGGGGGCAAATGGTATTACTTGGCATCGTGCTTACTGTTATAGGCATCATTATCTGTGGAAAGGCAGGCACCATGAAGGAAAAACAACTGGCCGCCGGTCAAGCTGATGTCGAGGACAATGAAGAATACCGCTTCGGACTTGGAATTTTTGTGGCTATCGTTTCCGGAATTTTAAGCGCTTGTTTCAATTTTGGTATTGAAGCCGGTAAAACCATGGCCGATCACGCCAACCAGATCTGGCAGTCGGCTCACCCCGGCCAGGGCAACTTCCTATTCCGTAATAATGTAACCTACGTAGTTATTCTCTGGGGCGGCTTGACAACCAATTTCATTTGGTGTATGATCCTCAATGCGCGCAACAAAACTTTCGGAGACTATACTAATAAAAGAACACCGCTGTTGAAAAACTATATATTCTGTGCGCTGGCAGGCACAACCTGGTTTTTGCAGTTCTTTTTTTATGGCATGGGCGAAAGCAGGCTGGGCAACGGGGCAAGCTCGTGGATACTGCACATGGCCTTTATTATCCTGGTCGCTAATATATGGGGCTTGTTTTTGAAGGAATGGAAAGGTGTAAGCCGCAAAGCTATAACAACACTTGTGATAGGGATCGTGACGATGATCATTTCGGTATTGATCGTTGGTTACGGAAATTCGATAAAATAAATCTAATTATTAAACATATGTCTGTGAATACAACACAATTTAAACATGTAAGCTATTTGTGGGACGATGCCAGGGCCGGAGAATTGGCCGGCGACGAGGTGGCATTATTGATTTACCGTTCTAACTTGCTGGGCGCCGATCTACGGCTCACCAACTATGGTGGCGGCAATACTTCGTGCAAGGTGATGGATAAAGATCCACTAACCGGTAAAGAGGTTGAAGTAATGTGGATCAAAGGCTCAGGTGGCGATATAGGCACATTAAAAAAAAGCGGTCTTGCGGCGTTGTATGTCGACAGGCTACGAAGCCTTCAAAATGTTTACCGGGGCATTGAGCACGAAGACGAAATGGTTGAGCTGTTTAACCATTGCATTTTCGATCTCAGCTCAAAAGCGCCTTCTATCGATACGCCATTGCATGGTTTCCTGCCATTCAAACATATCGACCACCTGCACCCCGATGCGGCCATAGCCATCGCGGCGGCAAAAGACGGTAAAAAAATAACTGAAGAACTTTTCGATGGCGCCATCGGCTGGGTCGATTGGCAGCGTCCCGGTTTCGACCTGGGTTTGCAATTAAAACAGTGCCTGGATGCCAACCCGGGCATACGCGGCATTATGCTCGGCTCACATGGGCTGTTCACCTGGGGCGATACCGCTTATGAAAGCTATATAAACACCCTGGAAGTGATAGAAAAATGCGCCGCTTACCTGGAAGAAAACTACGGCAAAAAAGGCCCCGTATTTGGCGGCGAAAAGCTTAAAAGCCTGCCCGAAGATCAGCGTAAAAAACAAGCTGCTGCACTGGCGCCCGTACTGCGCGGTTTCTGTTCGTCAAAAATTCACATGGTGGGCCACTTTACCGATGATGCTAGTGTTTTGGAATATATCAACTCAAATGATCTCGACCGTTTGGCGCCGATGGGCACCAGTTGTCCCGACCACTTCCTGCGTACCAAGATCAGTCCGCTGGTATTGAGCCTTCGACCTGACGAAGAACTGTCTGATGTGACGGCTATCAAAGAAAAAATTACACCTGCGTTCGAAGCGTATCGTAAGATGTATGAAGATTATTACAACACCTGCAAGCATTCCAACAGCCCGGCGATCAGGGACGCCAACCCTGTGGTGATTTTATACCCTGGCGTAGGGATGTTCACTTTTGCCAAAGACAAGCAAACGGCACGCGTAGCCGCCGAATTTTATATTAACGCCATCAACGTGATGAAAGGCGCTGAAGCGATTTCTGAATATACCTCGCTGCCCCGCCAGGAAGCTTTTGATATCGAATACTGGTTGCTGGAAGAAGCCAAACTACAGCGCATGCCTAAGCCGAAAGCACTATCGGGCCGCATTGCTTTAATTACCGGCAGCGCTGGTGGCATTGGCAAGGCCATTGCGAAGAAATTCGTGGAAGAAGGCGCCGTTGTGATACTGAACGACATGAACGATGAGCGTCTGGCCGGTGCCGGGGAAGAATTTAAGAAACAATTCGGAAAGGATGCTTATACTACAGCAAAGTTAGACGTCACCAATGCCGGGGAGATAAATGAAGCGCTGGAAACGGCTGCCCTGGCTTTCGGCGGTGTCGATCTGGTTGTGAATAACGCCGGTTTATCGATCTCGAAATCCATTGGCGACCATACCGAAAAAGATTGGGACCTGCTGTATGATGTATTAGTTAAAGGACAGTTCCTGGTTACCCAGGCAGCGGTTGGCGTGATGAAAAAGCAGGGCATTGGCGGCGATATTATTAATATTGTAAGCAAAAATGCGTTGGTAAGCGGCCCCAATAATGCAGGCTACGGCAGCGCGAAAGCTGCGCAACTGCACTTAAGCCGGCTCAATGCCGCTGAATTAGGCGCCGATCATATCCGGGTAAATGTGGTAAACCCCGATGCCGTGATCAGCGACAGCAATATCTGGGCAGGCGGATGGGCAGAAGGCCGCGCTAAAGCGTATGGCATTACTGTAGAAGAACTGCCGGCGTATTACGCCAAAAGGACCTTATTGAATGAAATGATCCTTCCAGCCGATATCGCCAATGCCTGTTTTGCCATAACCGGAGGTCTGCTTAATAAATCCACCGGCAATGTTATTAACGTGGATGGCGGCGTAGCGGCAGCCTTTGTGAGGTAGCATAGTTCATAAATCGTAGTTTAATCATGCAGATAGAAAGACACAGGATTGACGAGTTAAATCAGCGATACCTGTCAAACCATAGGAGACGATTCGAGGCCGTTGCACAGGATGTAGCCAACCTCGATACCATTTTGCAAAAGCTTGGCCAATTTAATATTGCCATACCAAGCTGGGCTTTGGGCACAGGCGGAACACGTTTCGGCCGGTTCTCAGGCGGCGGCGAGCCTCGCAGCCTGGAAGAGAAAATAGAGGATGTGGGCGTTATTCACGCTTTAAATCAGTCGAGCAACTCTATCTCCCTGCATATTCCCTGGGACATTCCAAATAACGCGGCTTCCATAAAAGCGCTGGCCGCGCAAAACGGGCTGCATTTCGATGCGGTTAATTCCAATACTTTCCAGGATCAACCGCGCCAGAAACTGAGCTATAAATTCGGTTCGATGCATCATACCGACAAAGCGGTGCGCAGACAAGCTATTGAACATAATATAGAGGTGATCAACTACGGGATCGAACTCGGCTCGAAGGCATTATCAGTTTGGCTGTCTGACGGCTCGAATTTCCCCGGACAATTGAATTTCCGCAAGGCGTTTCAGAACACATTGGAGAGTTTGCAGGAAGTTTATCAATCGTTGCCTGATGACTGGAAGATATGGATCGAGTACAAGCCCTACGAGCCTAATTTCTATTCCACGACCATCGGCGACTGGGGGCAGTCATACTTGCTGGCATCGAAATTAGGCGCTAAGGCAAGCACACTTGTTGATTTAGGGCACCATTTGCAGGGAACCAATATCGAGCAGATCGTCGCCGTGCTGCTTATGGAAGGCAAACTGGCGGGTTTTCACTTTAACGATTCCAAATACGGCGACGACGACTTAACCGTCGGCAGTATCAACCCTTACCAGTTATTTTTGATTTTTAGTGAGTTAGTTGAAGGCATGGATGCCCGCGGCATGGATCATGCTACTTCCATCGGCTGGATGATCGACGCATCACATAATGTGAAAGACCCGATAGAGGACCTATTGCAATCTGTGCAAGCCATTAAGATCGCGTATGCCCAGGCATTGTTAATTAACAGGCCTGCATTGGTGGAAGCCCAGATCAGCAATGATGTAACCTCTGCCCAGGAGATATTGCAGCAAGCATATCGTACCGATGTACGTCCTTTGGTTGCTGAAGCAAGCCTGCTTAACGGCGGAGCCCTGAACCCTGTTGCAACTTTCAGGCAACTGAAAGTGCGGGAGAATTTGATCAAAGAGCGCGGCTCGAAAACTGTTGCAACCGGATTATAACCAAGATGAGCGCCAAGCCTGTTATCGCCATATTCGACATTGGGAAAACCAACAAAAAGGTTTTCCTTTTTGATGAGAATTACCGCATTGTTTCGGAAAAAACCACCCGGTTAACAGAGACTATCGACGACGATGGCGAACCTTGTGAAAACCTGCAAAGCCTGGAACAATTTATCCTGGGCTCGCTTGACGAGATACTGAAACAACGGGATTTCCTGATCAAAGCGATTAACTTTTCGGCTTATGGCGCCAGCTTTGTCCACATAGATGATAAAGGAGAGCCTGTTGCCCCGCTGTACAATTATCTCAAAAACTACCCGCCTGAACTTCAGGAGCAGTTTTATAACCAATATGGCGGCAAGGCAAAAATGGCCAGGGAAACGTCCTCGCCGGTTTTGGGCAACTTAAACTCGGGCATGCAATTGTATTACATTAAATACCAAAAGCCCGACCTATTTGCCCGTATCAGGTACAGCCTGCATCTTCCGCAATATTTAAGCTATTTGCTTACCGGGAAGCCCAAAGCGGATATCACCAGTATCGGCTGCCATACCGGTTTGTGGGATTTCAGGAAAAACAGGTACCACGACTGGGTTTATAAAGAGGACTTGGATGAAATATTTCCGCCCATTGTGGATTCTGACAGCGTTTTTCCCGCTAAAGCGCAGGGCAGTAACTATGTGGTGGGCATTGGCTTGCACGACAGTTCCGCGGCCCTCATCCCCTACTTAGTTAATTTCAACGAACCATTTGTGCTGATCAGTACCGGTACCTGGTGTATCAGCCTGAACCCATTCAACCATACCCCAACTACCGATCAGGACCTGGCCAACGACTGCCTTTGCTACATGCAATACAAAGGCAACCCGGTAAAAGCATCGCGCTTATTTGCAGGCAATGAGCACGAGGTACAGGTCAAGAGAATAGCTGCTTACTTTAATGTCGGTACCGAAGTATTTAAGTCAATACAACACGACCCGGCGATCATTAGGAAGCTAAAGTTTTCGCAAAACAGTGAGTCGGCAAACAGCTCCTGGCAGGAATGCGCCTTTGCAAAAAGAGCATTAAATGATTTCGCAAATTATACGGAAACCTATCACCAACTGATGCTGGATATCATGGAGCAGCAATATTATTCTACCAGCCTGGTGATACACGGTACAAAAGTGAGCAGGATATTTGTAGACGGCGGATTCAGTAAAAATTTGGTTTATATGAACCTGCTCGCGAAAGCCTTCCCAAAGCTGGAGATTTTTGCGGCTTCTATGGCGCAGGCGACCGCGGTTGGGGCTGCCATAGCCATTCATCATTGCTGGAATCCTAAGACTTTGCCGGCCGATATTAGAGAGCTGAAATATTACTCTGCTCCTCATGCGGCCGCAATTTAGTTGGATAAATTGCGGCTTTCTTAACGGCTCATGTTGTTTATTTCGAAGAATCGCTTTTTATCGCCAGCCCAGCGCCGGAGCAACGTATTTCAGAATAGCCGATAGTACATGAACGTTGTAATCGACCCCTAAGGTATTGGGTATGGTCAGTAGCACCGTATCGGCTTCTTGAATTGCTTCGTCCTGTGCCAGTTCCCTTATAAGCTGATCGGGTTCGGCAGCATAACTCTTTCCAAATACCGCACGCTTATCGGGTTCAATGTAACCGAAGCTATCGGACCCTTTAGCCTGCTGTCCGAAGTAATACCTGTCCTGATCAGTCACCAAAGCGAAAATAGAACGGCTTACCGAAACGCGTTGCTCACGCTGATGTCCGGCTTTTTTCCAGGCCTCCTTGTACAACCTGATCTGCTTAGCTTGCTGTATATGAAACGGTTCGCCGCTTTCGTCAAATTTCAGCGTAGAACTTTGCAGGTGCATGGCGTTCTCGGCTGCCCAAACGGCGGTTGCATTGGAAGCAGCACCCCACCAGATACGTTCCCGCAGCCCTTCCGAATGTGGTTCCAGGCGTAACAAACCCGGCGGATTGGGAAACATTGGGTATGGGTTGGGCTGAGCAAATCCTTTACCTTTTAATTTGTCCAGGAATTCCAAGGCCTTTCGACGTCCCATATCCGCATCGCTTTCGCCTTCAGCGGGTGCATAACCGAAATAGCGCCAGCCTTCGATCACTTGCTCGGGCGAACCTCGGCTGATACCCAATTGTAACCGGCCTCCGGAAATGAGATCCGCCGAGCCCGCATCTTCCACCATATACATCGGGTTCTCATACCGCATATCGATCACCCCGGTCCCGATCTCTATTTTGCTGGTTTTGGCGCCAATTGCGGAAAGCAAAGGAAATGGTGATGCCAATTGCCGCGCAAAATGATGTACCCTAAAATAAGCGCCGTCCAAACCGATCTCCTCGGCCGCCACGGCAAGCTCGATCGACTGAAGCAAGGTGTCGCCGGCTGAACGGGTTGCATAAGATGGGTGATCGGACCAATGCCCGAAAGACAGAAAACCTATTTTCTTCATAGGCAGCTTGTTGATTTAAAAATGCAAAGGTAAGGATAATTCGAACCCAGCGACCGTTACCTGCCATCGCCGCCGCTTTATATATAAAGCAACCTTGTGTCCGCGAATAGGAAAGCCTTGTACGCTGGCCCCAGGCAGAAAGCCTTTCTATTGCAAACGCTGGTTTTCGTAACCGGCCGGAACAATATTGTTTTCTTCCCGGTGTATATTCAGCCCTTGCGGTGTTTGGCCTACACTGACTAATTCAAAATAATCTAATATTCCCGCAGGCAATATCAGTCGTACTAAAGATTCGCAGGTATTTGACAAGATGTTTCAGTATTCGTTTTATCTCGCAAAACAAATACTTTTTATAATTACCCCACAATTATCCTGCTTAATCCCCTTTTACTGCTACAACTTTGGGCACCCCATAAAAGCGAAAACGGAAGCGCACTCTTGCGAATGTCTTCCGTTTTCTGGCCTCTGCTTGGCCGTAGCCATTCAGAAGCATCAAGTTTTGTGTAAGCTGACTGATCTTGCTCTCGCTTGGTTCTTGCGAACTGTTGCTGTTTGCGAAGTTCATTGCAGCAGCGCGTTACTCCGTAAAATACCGCTTGCTCAATACCTCTTTTGAATTCCGCTCATTTTCAGAAACTTTCGTCTCTTCTTTTTACGCGGCCTCCGATTTCACTTCCGTCCGGTTTGCTTTCGCTTCCGTTTCGTCTGTGTCACCCAGGTCTTCCCGTGATCTTTAGCTCTTCCGAAGATTCGCCCGATTCACTTTCTGTTTCCTGCCGAGGCTGTCAAAGTACGTCGTTCTTGATGTTATCTAAGGTAGTGCGTAAACTCACCCATGTCAAGTATTTTTTGTAATTTTTATAAACAGTTTCTTAACAGGTTTTTGCATGTTTCTTAACAACGCATCGGGCCTGATTTATAGTCATTTGCCGGAATAAAAATTCAATATCCTGGGGCTTGTTAACAGGCTGATTCTTAACAAAAAACCGATGAGTCCGCTTCCCCGGCAGGCAGAAAATGCGTAAAATCCTCCATTTGCAAAAAAAATTTTTAAAAATGCATGTGAAATCCCCGCAAAAAAAGTGTTAAATGTGGTGTGGATCAGCAGTAAAATTTTAAAAATGCGGCTGCTTTAGTGTACAGCCTCATGCTTCCTTATCTTTATAGCCACTGCTTTAGAAACCGGCGTGTTGCTTCCGGCGGCTACGGTGTCGATAGGCACCAGCACGTTCGCTTCAGGAAAATAAGTCGCTGTATTTTTTTCGGGTATATTGTAGGACACGATCACAAACAAACGGGCGACACGCTCACGACCGCCATGGTTATTGTAAATATCGACCTTATCTCCCGCTTTGAAGCCGGTGTTTCGGATATCTTTCGGATTCATGAAAATCACCCGGCGTTCGTTATGGATACCGCGGTAGCGGTCCTCCATCCCGTAAATGGTGGTATTAAACTGGTCGTGACTGCGAATGGTGGTCATCAAGTACTCATCGGGCTCAAGATGATGGTCTATGATCTGCGAAACGGTGAACACCGCTTTGTCCCCCCCTTTCGGAGTTTTGAATTTCCGCTCGCGAGGCGAATTCGGCAAATAAAAGCCCCCCGGCTCCCTTATTCTCTTATTATAATCATCACACCCCGGTATAACTTTTTCAATCACATCCCGGATATGGTCGTAGTTCCACTGGTACAGATCCCAGTCGACTTTGGTTCTCCCGCCGAGCGTCGCTTTGGCGAGCCTGCAAACGATTTGCGTTTCACTCAAAAGCTGGTCGGACACGGGCTTCAGTACGCCTTTTGACGACTGCATCACTCCCATCGAATTCTCGCAACTGACGATCTGTTCCACACCATTAATAATGTCTTTATCGCTGCGCGCATAACAGGGCAATATCAGGGCCTCTTTACCATGTACCAGGTGGCTGCGGTTCAATTTGGTTGATACGTGCACGGTCATATCCATTTTGCGCAAGCCGTCTGCTGTGTAGTTGGTATCGGGAGTAGATGAAAGGAAGTTGCCTCCCATAGCAAAAAACAATTTCAGCTTACCCTCATGCATTGCATTGATGGTTTCAACTGTGTCGAACCCTTTTTCTTTCGGCGGGTCAAAACCGAAGACTGCTTTCAGTTTCTCCCTGGGTTTGTCTTTAAGTCTTTCCCAGATCAGCATGGTACGGTTTCCCTGCACATTGCTGTGCCCGCGAACCGGGCATAAACCGGCGCCAGGTCTGCCAATGCTGCCTTTAAGCAACACGAAATTCGCTATTTCCTTTATCGTATCTACGCCGTTGGTATGCTGTGTAATACCCATGGCCCAGCACACGATGATGCGGCGCTTGTATTTGAGCATTTGCGCCGCTTCCTCTATTTGCTTTAGCGAAATACCACAATTCTCAACCAGGCGGGCCATATCCAGTGCATCCAGGTGGTTAACAAATTCGGTATAGCCAACGGTGCTATCCTTAATAAATTGCTGGTCGAATACCTGTCCCGGCTCATTCCTTTCTGCTTCAAGCAATAATTTTTCTATAGCCTGGAACAGCGCCATATCGCCGTTTATACGAACCTGCAGGTACAAGTCGGCAAGCTTAGTGCCTATTCCTAAAAAGCCTTTGACCGTTTGAGGGTCTTTGAATGCAGTAAGCCCCGCCTCATGCAGCGGATTAATCGCGATGATCTTTGACCCGTTCTTCTTGGCTTTTTCAAGCGACGTAAGCATGCGAGGGTGATTGGTGCCCGGGTTTTGCCCCATGATAATGATCACATCCGTATCATAAAAATCATTCAGCGTAACTGTGCCTTTACCGATTCCGATAACCTCGCTCAGCGCCGTGCCGCTCGATTCGTGGCACATGTTGGAGCAGTCGGGCATATTGTTGGTGCCGAACTCGCGAACGAACAACTGGTAAACGAACGATGCCTCGTTGCTTGTCCGCCCTGAAGTATAAAAAGTCGCTTCATTAGGCGATGCGATACTGTTCAATTTTGCAGCTATCTTTTTAAAAGCGTCATCCCAGCTTATGGGCTGGTAATGCGTAGCTCCTTCAGGCAAATAAACGGGTTGCGCAATTCGGCCCTTCTTCCCTATTTCCAGGTCGTTCAGTTTTGCCAGGTCAGCGACAGAATTTTGCGCAAAGAATTCCGGCGTTAGTTTTTTTGTGGTTGCTTCTTCTGCCAGCGCTTTGGCTCCGTTTTCGCAATATTCCGCAATCGGCGAGCGGTCGTCATCAGGGTCGGGCCATGCACAGCTCGAGCAGTCAAAGCCGCCTTTCTGGTTCATCTTAAGCGAGGCTTTGAGGCCACGCATGGCGCCTGCTTCTTCAAAAATATCCTTTAACGCTTCATACACCGCGGGAATCCCTGCCGCCCAGTCTTTTGGCTCGGTTACCTTCAAATCGGTTAATTCTTCCGGGTTTTCGGCTGCCGGTTGTTCTTTTAACTCGCTCATTTCGTTTTCACGCCTAATGGGTTCGGATAGTTGTCGCCCTGGTCCTCGGCTACATTATCCAAACAGGTAAAATCTTTTTCGACCAACAGGAACAGCTTGCCCTGCACGTTTTCAAAACCGACTTCATCCGTATTCGCCAATTGATCGATCATCGTGTGCGGTACAAAAAGTGTAATGCGGTTATCCCTGAATGTTGCGCTCAGGTCATAATCATGCGTAGCTTGCAAAGCATAGATGAACGTTGCTCCGTGGCCGAATTCGGTATGTTCTTCCAACCTTTCATTCTTTATGATAGTAGCCACATCGCTTTTGGTCAGGCGATAGCGGATAGCATTCCCTTTAATACGTATCTTCATAAGCATTCATCAGTACACGGCGTTCACCAGTGTATATATTAAATCGTTTTCCGCGCAGGAAACCAATCAGTGTGATATTAAATTCTTCGGCTAACTGCACTGCCAGGCTCGACGGCGCACCGACCGCAGCAATCATATTGATACCGGACATAGCTGCCTTTTGCACCAACTCGAAACTTGTACGACCGCTCAGAAGTAAGATATGGTTATCTAACGGCAGCATATCTGTAGTTAACGCCGCACCGATCAGTTTATCCAGCGCGTTATGCCGGCCAACATCTTCTCTTACTAATAATAACCGCCCTTGCTGATCGAACAGCGCCGAAGCGTGCAGGCCACCGGTATCGGCAAATACCTGTTGATGCTGTTTCAGCATTTCGGGTAACCGGTAAATAGTTTCAACGGCGATAGAATTTACAGTCGAATTATGCTCAAACGCACCTACCGTTTTAATAGCGCTAATGGACGCTTTGCCACACACGCCACAACTGGATGTGGTATAGAAATTCCTTTCAGTGTTGCTCAGGTTCGGGACAACATTTTCTCTCAACTTTACCTCTATCACATTTTCCCTGTTCTCATTACACGCTATAAAACGATGCTCGGCGGAAATAATATCCCTGCGACTTTTAATAATACCTTCGGTAAACAGGAAACCCGTAGCTAATTCGTCGTCGTTCCCCGGCGTACGCATGGTGACGGATACATTCTTCACCTGCCGGTTTTCGTTTGGGCCGTATTCCAGCCTGATCTCCAAAGGCTCTTCAATGGCAAGCGAGTCAGCACATTTTATGAGGTCATCGTCGTTTACCCGGACTATAGGCAATTGTATACTTGATACGGGCATGGCAGATATAATCGGTTAAACTAAGTTAACCTTTTATTAAGAAACACGGCATACGGCTAAAAGTTTAGCACCGGAATCGCTCTTAAAATTTGCACGTATAATTGGTTTCAGTCAAACGTGCGATCAATCCAACGGTGACTTTTCCTAAAAGTCCGCCAAACAAAAAAAGCCTCTCAAAATGAGAGGCCGGTTTCATAGGGTTAAATTGTTAAATTATAAAACTTTTGAATCGTATAGCACCTGGTTCATGTTCCGAACGGCGTCAGCGCTTTTATTAAAGGCTGCCTGCTCTTCATCGCTTAACTTAAAGTTCACGATCTTTTCCCAGCCGTTTTTACCGATCACAACCGGAACAACGAGAGAGATATCTTTCTGTCCATACTCGCCATCCAACGCAACACCGCAACTAATAAGTTTTTTCTCGTCGCGAACGATACTTTCAACCATCGACATTGTGCCGGCGCCGGGTGCATACCACGCCGAGGTGCCGATCAGTTTGGTCAAGGTTGCGCCGCCGACCATAGTCGAGGAAACTACACGGTCCTGCTGTTCCTGGGTCAGCAACTGCGTTACGGGAACGCTGTTCCACGTAGCATGCTTAATTAAAGGTATCATGGTCGTATCGCCATGGCCGCCTATTACTACCGCGTTCAGGTCGGCAGGCGAGCAACCCAGCTCGACGCTCAGGTAATATTTAAATCTTGATGAATCCAATGCGCCGCCCATGCCGAGAATCTTGTTTTTTGGCAAACCAGAACTTTTTAGCGTCAGATAGTTCATAGTATCCATCGGGTTCGATACTACTATGATAATCGTATCGGGCGAATGTTTTAAAATGTTTTCGGTAACGCTTTTCACAATACCGGCATTGGTGCCGATCAGTTCCTCGCGGGTCATTCCGGGTTTGCGCGGTAAGCCCGAAGTGATCACTACCACACCCGAACCTGCAGTTGCGGCATAGTCGTTAGTAACGCCTTTTACCTTGGTATCAAAGCCAAGTAAAGCCGACGTTTGCATGATATCGATAGCCTTGCCTTCAGCAAAACCTTCACGGATGTCCAATAGAATCAGTTCTTCAGCCAATTCTTTTCTTGCGATGTTATCTGCGCAAGTAGCGCCAACAGCTCCGGCGCCTACAACGGTTATTTTCATACGTAATTAATTTAAGGAAGGAAAATCGGAAATGACGTAAGCAACACCCGGTTACTGTTCAATCCGCGGCAATTTTAAGAAATTTTGTAACAGACTTTGTAATTAATTTTCAAAAACTGTTTGTCCGGCGTTTTGGCGAAATTTTAAAATTTGAATGAAAAACATACCCAAAACGCCCATATTTTTTAAAATTTAACAAATATCGCCTCGAGAGTATCTCATTTTTTTAAATAGTTTTAAATTTAGATTAACGAATCTCCTTTTTTATCCAATTAGAGGGTTATGCATATCACAAAACGACCTACGATAAGTATTTTGCAGGAATTTTGTTCACTTAATTAGCTTTTATCCACATTTTTCAAAAAAATTTTAATTTTTTCACACAATATTGATGAGATTTGTAAAAAATATTTACATTCGCCACTGATAATTGAATTTAAATATTAAAAAACTTTTATTCGATCCCAATCCCAAACAAAACTAAGCAATGGCAAAATTAGAGTACATCTGGCTTGACGGCTACAAGCCGACCCAAAGCCTCCGCAGCAAAACAAAAATTGAAGGTGATTTCAGCGGCAAATTAGAAGATTGCCCGAACTGGAGCTTTGATGGTTCTTCAACCGAACAAGCGCCGGGTGGTTCTTCAGACTGCGTTTTAAAACCTGTTTTTATTTGTCCTGACCCCCAGCGCAAAGATGCTTACCTGGTAATGTGTGAAGTACTCGATTCTAAAGGCCAGCCGCACGAGTCAAACGGCCGTGCTCATATTGATGATGATGATAATGATTTCTGGTTCGGTTTTGAGCAGGAGTACTTCTTGTGGGATCCCGAAACCAATAAACCGCTGGGCTTCCCTGCAAATGGATATCCAGGCCCGCAAGGCCCATACTATTGCTCGGTAGGTGCAAAAAATGCGTTCGGCCGCGAAATTGTTGAAGAACATTTGGATGCCTGCTTGGATGCCGGCCTGAATGTTGAAGGTATTAATGCTGAAGTTGCTGCCGGCCAGTGGGAATTCCAGATATTCGCTAAAGGCGCTAAAGAAGCCGGTGACCAGATTTGGGTAGCTCGCTATTTACTGGAAAGAATCGGCGAAAAATACGGAGTGTCAATCAACTGGCATTGCAAACCGCTCGGCCAGCTCGACTGGAATGGTTCGGGCATGCACGCTAACTTCTCAAACACCACTTTGAGGACTGCCGGCGACGAGAATGTATACAAAAAGATCCTTGAAGCGTTCCGTCCGGTTGTTGCAGAGCATATTGCAGTTTATGGTGCTGACAACGATCAGCGTTTGACCGGCAAGCATGAAACCGCTTCTATTCACGATTACAGCTACGGCGTATCTGACCGCGGGGCTTCTATCCGTATCCCGTTGTATACGGTGCAAAAAGGCTGGAAAGGCTACCTGGAAGATCGTCGTCCAAACTCTGCTGCCGATCCGTACAAAGTTGCCGCACGTATCATAAAGACCGTTAAATCAGTAAAATAAACACTTAATTTAATCACCCTTAATTAAATTAAACCGGCCCCGGCAGATTAATTTCTTCCGGGGCTTTTTTAGCCGTATTACTCTTCCTTTACAAAATAATACCTGAACACCTCAGTGTTAGTATTTTGAACAAATTCTACCGATGATGTGACCAGTTTCCATCCATCATCGTAATAGGGTTTTAAGAGATTCATTAACAAAGTTTCATAGGCCGCGGGCTCCTCGCGCAGTTTTACGTGTGGATTAAGATCAACCAGCTTCTGAACCTGGGCGGTGTCATCCCTGGTAATGATCATGTTATTAATTTTCTTTCCGACGGTAAATGCGGCATGGTCATTAAATAACATAATCGTCATGTGCTTGGCTTTTGGCGTCTGCTGGGCAAAACCGTTGTACCCCGCAGCTAATGCAAGGATCAGGATTAGGATCTTTTTCATAAATTAAGTGTTTTGTGATTTTACCTGTAAGACTACAACGCGCCCATTAAGTTAAGTTCAACAGAAGGTAAAAGTTGTATTACAAAAAAGCTATACCCAGGTAATTACCGGAAGCTATTCGCGGAAGATTTTGATAAGGCATATTATATACGTAAATCCAGCAATCAACCAATCCCGATTGGGTTTCTGCCCGGGTCAAAACGCGTATAAACTCATTAGGTTGCGGCTGATCGGCGCCAAAACCTTCGTATTCATCCAATACGACCAGGGCTTCTTCCGGATCCTTTAATTTAAAGACAAGGCCGTAAACATATTCTTCGCCTTCTGAAGTTAACACAGCGCCGGGGTATTCGCCGATATCATAGAGCCTTCCGTTTATCTTACCCTTTGAGCAAAGAATGCTGTTGTCCTTAAGATAGACGCCGTATTGATTACTTCGGTCCAGCAACGTGCCATAAACAAAAAGCTTATCGTTCATGATTTATACTTAACTTCAACAATATAACCAATACCTACGGATATTACGATGCGGCTAAACAGATATTATACTAACTTGCCTGCGCTATTTCCGTATTAACGCGCCATGGATCAACAACAAATTATATCCTACCTGAAGGACAACGATATACATAAAGTAAAATTTGCGTTTGCCGATATCGATGGTATTCTGCGCGGTAAGATCATCAGTACTGAAAAATTCCTGGATGGTCTGCACGACGGTTACGGCTTTTGCGATGTGGTTTTCGGCTGGGACAGCAGCGATGCGGTTTATGATAATACGCAGTTAACAGGCTGGCACACCGGGTATCCCGACAGGCCCGCGCGTATTGACCTGTCCACTTTCCGGACCATTCCCTGGCAGGATAATATACCATTTTTCATAGCCGACTTCAGCAGATTTGATGGGAGTACCATTCCTGCCTGTTCGCGGAGCTTATTGAAAAGAATTACTGCCGAATGCGAAGGAATGGGTTATCACCCCGAATTTTCACAGGAATTTGAATGGTTTAATTTCAGGGAAACATCTCAGTCGCTGCATGATAAAAGCTTCCGCGATATTCAAACGCTAACATCGGGGATGTTCGGATATTCTATATTAAGGACATCTCAGAACAGCGAATTCTACTACGATCTGTTTAACCTGCTGCAACAGTTCAACATTCCGCTCGATGGCCTGCATACCGAAACCGGCCCGGGGGTTTACGAAGCCGCTATTGTGCACGACCATGTTTTAATTGCTGCGGATAAAGCAGCCTTGTTCAAAATCGCTGTAAAAGAAATAGCCGACATGCATGGTATTATGGCATCGTTCATGGCTAAATGGAACGAGAATTTACCGGGCTGCAGCGGGCATGTGCACCAGAGCCTTTGGGATAAACGCAAGTCAAAAAACCTATTTTATAGCCATGATGATGAGCATCATATGAGCGATATACTAAAGCATTA
>JAFDZK010000079.1 GCA_018267005.1 Bacteroidota bacterium | reverse complement strand
TTATTCGGCGCCGAACAACGGCGGCGGTTTCCAGGGCGTGGCACTGTATCCGCAGCTTGCTGTATCCAAGGTAGTAAGCTTCGGTTTAAGGGGTGAATACTTTGATTACAAGAATGGTGGCGGTAATGTCACGGCATTAACCATCACCTCGAACATCAAGGCAGGCAACATCACACTGATACCCGAGCTGAGGTTCGATAACAAGAGCGGAGCATTCCCGGTAACGTTTGTCGACGGCAATGGCGTGGCAACCAACAGCGCTTCACAATTCCTGATCGCTGCGGTTTACGCGTTCTGATAAGAAAATTAGTTTTACTCGCTTAGCCGCTTCGCTGAAAGGTGAAGCGGCTTTATATTTATGCTATGAAAAAGAGTACGTTATTTATAATAGGTGTCATGTGCATGCATCTTGCCGGGGCGCAAAGCGACCAACTCCAGTTAAATGAACATAATAAATACGTTTTTTACCAGGTGGTCGATCTGACGGACGTTTCTGTTGACAGCCTGCATAATAATTCGCTGCTTTTCGTTAAGGCATATTATCCCAAAAATAAGTCGGTACAGAGTTCAGATACGTCGATATCGCTTAAGAGCAAGTTTCTTTTATACAGCGCTATTAGTTTGGCCAGGCACGAGAGCGGTGAAATGGCTTTTTCACTTCATATCGAATGCCGGAATTCCAAATACAGATTTTGGCTGACCGATTTTGTTTTTACCCCTTATGAGCGAAACCGGTATGCTGTTTTTGTCCCGGTCCCCGGTAAGGAAATTGGGCTCGAAAAGGCGCTGGCAAAGATTGATAAAGCAGAACTGGACGGATATTTCACTCAAACCGCGATTTTTTGTCGCCAGCTCGGCGAGCAATTAAAACAATATATGTCGGAAAGTCACCATGAAAGGATGACCCCAAAGAAAAGCCTTCCGCCAAAAATTTCGACCGGCAAATGGTGAGGGTAACGCTCTTGAATAAATATCGTTTACGCATTATTACAGAATAAATTAATTTTATATGGATTTATACAATATTTTATTTTGTGTAATCGTTTTTATATAAAATTAAATTTTAAAACAATGCTCACTTCAAAATTGGATTTATACAAGGGCGAGTGGCTCGAACTTGTATTTGACGATCGTAATAAAGCCTACGGCGCTTACGATCTGCGTAAACATTACAACAGGGCCCTGCTCAAAGCAATGGCTGTTACTTTTTCGGCAGTTATTTGCCTGCTTCTTGGTTATAATACTTTTCACAAGAACGGCCCGACGGAGACCGTCTACACCATACCTTACATAAAACCAATGGTAGAGCCGGAGGCTAAGAAGCCTGTTATTCCCGCTAAACCGCGTACGGTTGAACCTCCTAAAAGCGTTGCCACCGTAAAGTACCCGATCTTTAAAGTAACAGTTGATAAAGAAGCACAAAATCCGCCAAAAATAACGGATCTGAAAGGCGCGGTAATTAGTACAGAAACGAAGAAAGGTGATGAAACAGATGCCAATATTGAAATTCCCAATACCACAGGTACGACCGGAAGCGATATTACTGAGGACAAAACTATCCACACCATAGCGTCTGTCGAGGTTATGCCTCAATTTCCGGGAGGGGAGGCCGCCTGGATCAAATACCTGCAAAAGAACCTGCATTATCCCTCACAGGCTGCTGAGGCTGGTATCAGCGGTAGGGTTTATGTCAGTTTTGTTGTAGAGAAAGACGGGCATCTGACCGATATTAAGGTTGAACGCGGTTCGGGTTATGGCCTGGATGAGGAAGCAGTAAGAGTATTGAAAATGGCTCCGCCATGGACACCGGGTATTCAAAACGGCCAAAAAGTACGGGTTAGTTATGTTATGCCTATCACTTTTCAAATAGCCGCGCAAGATTAAGCACACATTAATCATCCTATATCTGCGGCGATGGGGTTTACGCTCCATCGCTTTTTCTTTTGGCATTAAGGGTGTTTATTTTGATATAATTGTACGACCGGTAAACCTTCGGGTTGCGCTCCCTTTATCCTTTTACCTTTCACCTCTTTTTCCTACCTTTGTGCTTCCTTTCAACAAAAGATAATTGCCTTGGAGACCCTGGAATTAACTACCACTCAAACAGCCAAAGATTTAGGTTTACTTCCCGAAGAATTCGAACGAATAAAAGAGATTTTAGGCCGAGTGCCAAATTTTACCGAGCTCTCGATCTTTTCGGTAATGTGGAGTGAACACTGCTCGTACAAAAACTCCATTACCTGGTTAAAAACTTTACCGAAAGATGGTCCGCGCATGCTGGCTAAGGCCGGTGAGGAAAATGCCGGGTTGGTTGACCTGGGCGACGGCATAGGATGCGCTTTTAAGATCGAATCGCATAACCATCCTTCAGCATTGGAGCCTTACCAGGGCGCTGCGACAGGTGTAGGCGGTATCAACCGTGATATATTCACCATGGGCGCCCGGCCGATAGCGCAATTGAACTCGTTGCGCTTTGGTGACTTGAGCCTGGACCGCACCAAATGGCTGATCAAAGGGGTAGTAAAGGGCATCGGCGATTATGGCAATGCCTTTGGTATCCCAACCGTTGGCGGTGAGTTGTTTTTTGACGACTGCTATAATGTGAATCCGCTGGTGAACGCCATGTCGGCGGGTATTGTAAAAGCGGGCGAGACAGTGTCGGCTACTTCTTATGGTGTGGGCAATCCTGTATATATTGTCGGTTCTGCAACCGGCAAGGACGGTATCCACGGCGCTGCCTTCGCTTCGAAAGACATAACGGAAGATTCAGTGAACGATCTGCCGGCGGTACAGGTAGGCGATCCCTTCCAGGAAAAATTATTGCTTGAAGCGACGCTCGAGGTGATCAAAACCGGCGCTGTAGTAGGTATGCAGGACATGGGCGCAGCGGGCATTATCTGCTCGAATTCCGAAATGTCGGCTAAAGGCGAACATGGTATGCGTATCGACCTCGATAAAGTGCCGATGCGGCAGGAAAACATGAAGCCCTACGAGATACTGTTGTCCGAATCGCAGGAGCGGATGCTGATCGTGGTACACAAAGGCCGCGAGGCTGAGGTTGAGTCCATCTTCGATAAATGGGACCTGAATTGCGCCATCATTGGCGAAGTGACCGACAGTAAACGCCTGTTGTATTATATGAACGGCGAACTGGTTGCCGATGTGCCGGCTGACGACCTGGTTTTGGGTGGCGGTGCACCAGTTTATAAACGCGAATACCGTGAACCGGCGTACTATAAAGAAAATCAGAAATTCGATATCAATAGTGTGCCTGAACCTGCCGATCTGAAAGAGGTCGCTGAGCACCTGATATCTCACCCGAATATTGCTTCCAAGCGCTGGGTAACGAAACAATATGATTCGATGGTGGGTACTTCTACCATGACTACAAATCGTCCATGCGACGCTGCTGTAGTTAACGTAAAGGGTACAAACAAGGCTATTGCGCTGACAGTGGATTGCAATTCACGTTATGTTTACGCCGATCCTGAAAAAGGCTGCGCTATTGCTGTGGCTGAAGCCGCGCGCAATATTACTTGCGGCGGCGGCGAACCTGTGGCAATTACTAATTGTTTGAATTTTGGTAATCCTTATGTGCCAGAAGTTTACTGGCAATTCGTAGGTGCGATAAAAGGCATGGGTGAGGCTTGCCGCAAATTCGAAACGCCGGTTACAGGTGGCAATGTTAGCTTTTATAACCAATCGTCAGATGAAGGCCCGGTATTCCCTACGCCTACGATAGGTATGCTCGGGGTGCTGGATGATGTTTCGACCATTACATCGTCAGATTTTAAACGCCCGGGCGATTTGATCTATCTAATAGGTGAGTCGGTTAATGACATTGCTTCGTCACAATATCTGGCGTCTTATCATAAGATTTTGGCTGCGCCGGCTCCTTATTTCGACCTGGATAAGGAATATACCATGCACCAGGTGATCAAACAACTGATCAGGCAGCAGGTGATTCAGTCTGCACATGATGTATCTGACGGTGGTTTGTTTATTACACTCGTTGAATCAGCTATGCCCAACGGTTTCGGTTTTGAGATCGACTCGGATAGCTCGATCCGCAAGGATGCATTCATGTTTGGCGAAGCACAAGGCAGGGTAGTAGTTAGCATTTCCCCCGAAGAGCAGGAGCGCTTTATTGAACTGATGGCTACCAGTGAGGTCGAATTCAGCTTACTGGGCGAGGTAAGCGACGGTTACCTGATGATAGACGATGAGTCGTTTGGCCATATTACCGATATCAAGCTGGTTTACGATAACGTACTGCATGCTATTTTGGGTGACTAATGCTTAGGCTTAACCGGGTACACCATATCGCGATTATTTGTTCGGACTACGAAAGATCCAGGCGTTTTTATATAGATGTCCTGGGTTTAAAGGTAGTCCGCGAGGTTTACCGCGCTGAAAGGGACTCGTGGAAGCTTGATCTCGAAGTAAACGGTTTATATCAAATAGAATTATTCTCTTTTCCCGATCCACCAGCAAGGCCATCGCGTCCGGAAGCGGCCGGGTTGCGTCATATAGCTTTTGAGGTGAATGATATTGATGCAGCGATCAATGAGATCAGCAAACACGGAGTCGAGGCAGAGCCAGTTAGGATAGACGAATACACTGGCAAACGTTTTACTTTTTTTTCCGATCCCGACGGATTGCCTATCGAGTTTTACGAAATTTGAGCCATGTCAGGCATTTTCCGGTTTAAACAATTTGAGGTCGATCAGACGGGGTGTGCTATGAAGATCAATACCGATGGTGTATTGCTCGGCGCGTTGGCTCATGCAGATCATCCTAAAGCTATTGTTGACGTCGGTACCGGAACCGGCGTTATCGCACTAATGCTGGCGCAACGCTTTGCCGATGCTACGATCGACGCAGTCGAGATCGATGGACAGGCCGCTCAAACCGCAGCTGTAAACTTTGCCGGTTCACCTTTTGCGGAAAGATTAACAGCGTATCCGCTTGCTTTTGATGAGTTCTTTGAGCAATATCACGATAAAAAATTTGATCTGATCGTTTCAAATCCACCCTTTTACATCAATTCGTTATCATCGCCTAAAAAAGAAAGACAAATAGCAAAACACGCGGATAAAGGATTTTTTGAAGCGCTGATCAAAAACGTATCGGAGCATCTTAACCAAGATGGAATATTTTGCACGATACTTCCGCCCGACACAGCGGAGCTCGTGCACAAACTGGCCCGCGAAAAAGGATTATCTGTAATTAAGCAGACCAATGTTCTTTCCTATAAGGGGATGGAACCGCATCGTGAGGTATTATTTTTATCATCAATGCGAACTAATGCAGGAAATCAGGAGTTTGTCATATATAATGAGCCGCAGGTCTATTCAAAAGAATATCGCGAAACCTTAAAAGATTTTTTTACTATTTTTTAAGTATAAATCCGAAATCCGATATTCAAATGACCCGCATAGGCCTTCTTTCCGATACTCATGGTTACTTAGACGAGTCGGTTTTCAAACATTTTGAAAATTGCGACGAGATTTGGCACGCCGGAGATTTTGGTAATATCGAACTGGCCGATAAGCTGGCTGCCTTTAAACCTTTGCGCGGAGTTTATGGCAATATCGACGGGAATGACGTGCGCTTGGTATACTCCGAACACCTGCGTTTTAAATGCGAGGAAGTGGATGTTTGGATGACGCATATCGGCGGATACCCGGGCCGGTATAACCCCTCAATACGACAGGAAATTTACACTAAGCCTCCCAAATTGTTCATTTGCGGGCATTCTCATATCCTAAAGGTCATCTATGACAAAAAATTAAACTTGTTACACTTAAATCCCGGAGCTGCAGGGAAACAAGGTTGGCATAAGATACGTACAATGCTTAGATTTTGCATTTCTGAGGAAAAAATCCATACCTTAGAGGCGATAGAATTGCAAAAATAAACTGTATTTAATACACTAAGTATATGAGAATAGCGAAAACGCTTGGCCAGTTTATTATCGAGAAGCAGGCGGACTTTCCGTACGCTAAGGGTGAGCTTTCGAGACTTTTAAGAGACATCGGGATTGCTGCCAAGATCGTGAATCGCGAGGTGAACAAAGCCGGCCTTGCCGACATACTGGGCGAGAACGGCACAACCAACGTACAAGGCGAAGGTCAAAAGAAACTGGACGTGTACGCCAATGAGCAATTCATATCTGCATTAAAGCATGGCGGTGAGTGCTGCATCGTAGCTTCTGAAGAAAATAAGGAACTGATCTACCTCGACACCGATATCTCTAAAGACGCTAAATACATTGTTGCGATCGATCCGCTGGACGGCTCATCTAATATTGACGTAAATGTCGGTATCGGTACTATTTTTTCGATCTATCGTCGTAAGTCAAACAAGGGCAGGGCGACCGTAGAGGATGTCTTGCAAAAAGGAACCGAACAGGTTGCTGCCGGCTATGTGATCTATGGTTCGTCGACTATGCTGGTTTATACCACAGGCAAAGGCGTTAATGGCTTTACGCTCGATCCATCGATCGGTGAATTTTGCCTTTCGCATCCTGACATGAAAATCCCAAAAGATGGCGTGATCTATTCTATAAACGAGGGTTATTATGCGCATTTCCCTGACGGCGTAAAAAAATATATCAAATACTGCCAGGTGGAGGACGATAAAACAAACCGGCCTTATACCTCGCGCTATATCGGCTCGATGGTAGCCGATCTGCACCGCAACATGATTAAGGGTGGGATATTTATTTACCCGATCACTTCACAGGCGCCTAAAGGCAAATTGCGGCTGGTATACGAATGCAACCCAATGGCATTTATCATCGAACAAGCGGGGGGCCGGGCAAGTAATGGTTATGAACGAATCCTCGACCTTGAAGTAAGAGAGCTCCATCAGCGCAGTGCGATATTCATCGGCTCAGAAAATATGGTTTATAAAGCTGAAGAAATGATGTCGTTCTTTTCGCCGCAGGTAACCAAAAAGACTTTTAACGGCGAGATTTGTATTCAATGATTTTGTTTGAAGGTTGAAATGTTGTAAAGTTGGAATGTTTAGTTTTAGTCGGGCATTATAACTTTCAACTGTAAAACCTTCCAAGGTTACAACAGAGGCTTCGCCGCTTCAGCTTCGAAAACCGTATCGATTAGCAAGTCCTTTTGCTTATATGCTGCTACGGCCAGTTCGTCGCAGCGTTCGTTTTCGGGGTGACCCGCATGGCCTCGCACCCAAATGAATTTAATAAGATGCAGTTTGCTCAGTTCCAGGTAACGCAGCCACAGGTCCTTGTTTTTCTTACCGGCAAAACCTTTTTTTACCCAGCCCTGCAGCCACCGCTTTTCAATGGAATCGATGACATATTTCGAATCGGAGTAGATGGTGATCGTTTGGTTGACATTTTTCAGTGCTTCAAGCGCTTTTATTACCGCCAGCAGTTCCATCCGGTTGTTGGTCGTTTTCCGGTAGCCCGCTGAAAGTTCCTTATAGTGTTTCCCCGAACGTAAGATAACCCCGTATCCGCCCGGACCGGGATTGCCGCTTGCTGCACCGTCAGTAAAAATTTCGATCATGCTTTGGTCCATAGACCATGGTCAATAGTCCATAGCCGATGGTTCAAAAATACTATATTATGTTTTACTATGGACTATGGCCTATCGACTATAGACTAATTAATCCGCTTTATCTTCAGCCTCAGCGAATTGCCGATAACCACCACATCCGAAAACGCCATAGCCAGTGCACCTATCATCGGGTTTAGGAAACCGAAAGCGGCGACAGGGATAGCCACTATGTTGTATGCAAATGCCCAGAATAGGTTTTGTTTAATGGTAAGTAAAGTGTGCCTGCTGATCTGCAGAAATTTGACGAGCGAAAACAGATCGGCGTTGAGCAAGATAACCTTAGCCGATTGTATCGCTACCTGGCTCGAATCGTTCATGGATACGCCAATATCAGCCTGCGTAAGGGCCGGCGCATCGTTTATCCCATCGCCGACCATAATGGTTTCGCCTTTCTTGCGATACATATCTATTACTCCCAGCTTTTCGGCGGGAAGTTTCTCACCATGCACTTCATCGATGCCAATAGCCCTGGCCACTTTTTCGCAGCGGTTTTGCTTGTCGCCGCTTAACAACACGGGGACAATACCCATCTTTTTAAGGGAGGCGACCAGTACAGCGGCCTGTGGCTTTATTTCGTCGTCGATATCGATACGGGCAAGCAGCGTATGATTTTTGTACAAATGGACATTGAACATCTTGTCGTCGCCTGTTTTTCCCGAACCCAGAAAATAGTGGTTGCCGTGCACATCCTCGGCTCGCATACCTAAACCTTTTTCTTCGGTTACCGATTTTAGGATCAATTTTTTCTGCGGCAATGATTTCAGGCCGTCTACCAGCGAACGGGCTATCGGGTGGCTTGAACGTTCTTCAATGGCGGTTATAATGCCTCTAATATTTTCAATGTCGGCCCCCGGCTCGGTTTCTATATGGTTGATGCTGAATTTGCCGGTGGTCAGCGTTCCGGTTTTGTCGAAAACGATGTATTTGGCGCTCGTCACCGCTTCCACAGTGTCGCCGCCTTTGATCAGGATACCGTTCTTCGCCGCCCGTCCAAGCCCAACCATCACCGCGGTAGGCGTGGCCAATCCCATAGCACAGGGACATGAAATGACCAGCACGGCTATAGCATTCATCAATGCGTGCTGCAAACCTGCATGACCGACAAAATAAGCCAGCAGAAATGTCAGTATTGACACCAATATTACGGCCGGAACAAATATGGCCGCGACCCTATCGCCCGTTTTTTGAATGGGCGGTTTGGCGCCCTGCGCTTTTTTCATCAGTTCGATGATCTGCGAAAGCACCGTGTTGGAGCCAACTTTGGTGGCCATCATGGTCAGGTTGCCATGTTCAACGATGGTGCCGCCTATAACTTTGTCATATTTTCCTTTTTCGACCGGGATGCTTTCGCCCGTAAGCATCGACTCGTTGACCGACGCGTTGCCCGAAAGCACATCGCCGTCGACGGGAATTTTGTCGCCCGTATTAACTATCAAGGTATCGCCCGGGCGCACTTCTTTTGCGCTTATGATTTCAATTCCACCGTTAACCATCCGGTTGGCATTTACCTGTTGAATTTTTACCAGGTCCTTTACTGCAGACGTGGTTTGCGTCACGGAACGTTTCTCGAATAAATTGCCGAGCAATACCAGCGTGATGATTACCGCGCAGGTTTCGTAAAACTGGTAGCGCATGCCCAGGTTCTCCATCGTACCGATAAGGCTGTAAACAAAAGCCGATACCGAGCCGATAAAAATCAGCACATCCATATTAGGAACGCCGCCTTTCAGGGAACCCCAGGCACTTTTGCCGAAATGCAGGAATCCGACCATGAACACGGGTATGCACAACGCTAACTGGACATAGGGATTATGTAAGAAGGGCCAGGGCAGTACCATGTCCAGCAGCAGGGGAATAGTAAAAATGGCGCAGAATATCAGCTTGTTCTCAATCTTCTCGTAAAACTTTTCGTGGTGGAGCGACGCGTCCTCGATTACCTTATATCCCAGGCTTTCGATGCCTTTGATAGCATCCTCAACCGAATCGGACTTATCCGTGGTAAACTTTACCTCTTCCGACGCAAAATCGACCGATATATCATGAAAACCTTTTTTCTCCAGTAATTTATGAACAGACAGAGCGCAATTATTGCAATGCATCCCTGTAACATTCAACTCTATTAATTGCTCGGCCATATCAACACAAATTACGGTGTTGAGGCCTGATTATAGGTAAGTGGAATGTAATATTAAAATTTTCATTGACTTTAAAACGCAAATCTTTACATTTGCACTCCTCAAAAACGGTGGATGTAGCTCAGTTGGTTAGAGCACCAGATTGTGGTTCTGGGGGTCGCCGGTTCGAGCCCGGTCTTCCACCCGAAAGCTTCTCATGAAAATGGGGAGCTTTTTTGTTTTACCTTAGCGTGCCGCGGCTACTTTATTGACACCCCCGCGACTGTTGCCGGCGGCCGCGTCTTTCAAAATGCGGGTGATCATCGGGCGGTAAAAGGTCCAGAAAAAGCTTTTACGTTCGGCAGGGTCGTCGCTGTTGTAAAACATCCACCGGAAGAAGGTGATGCCACGGAAATAGGATGAGGTCATGCCGATCGGATTGTCACAGAAATCACCCGAGAAATAGTAGAATTGGTAATCGGCCCCTTTGTGCATAATAATAGCGGGGAAGGTAGTCGGAATACCGTTTTTCCTTAGCTCGGCGGCGCCGTTAGCGTTCAGGCTCAGATCGAACCTCGACACCGCATGATTGACGGAAAGGGATGGCGTAATGACGTCGAACCAGAAAGGATATTTCATATTTTCCGGCAGCGACAATTCCTTTTGGCCGTATTGGAATGTTATAATGCGCGGAACAGGATTTGTAAGGTGCGTGCTGTCTTCCAGTATCACCACGTTTCCCGCGTCGTTTACAAAAGCCAGACCCGCTTTATGGAAGGGCCACTGTTGGGCGTGTTCCTTTTTATAGTTGGTAACCAGCCATGCGGGCAGCTCCTTGTTCTTTAACGTGTCAAAACTATCAAAAAAGCGTGCGGTCCAGCCTGTCCAGTGCATCCCGAACATTTTCTCGAATTTATTGCGGTTGTCGGCGTTGGTAGGGGAACCGATAGTATTGAATTCGGTGATGATGAGTTTGTGGCGGTCCTTCATGTCCTGCAGAAACGTTACGTCCTGCGAGCTAAGCCCGCCGTATAATAAACCTTTTTGCCCCGTTTCGCCTTTTCGGATATACCAATCATTTTTGTAAACACCATACGTGTCGGTAAAGTAGGCCAGGTCAGCATCATCGCTCAGTTGCTTTAGCTGATCGGGCGAGAACCGTTCCAGTCCTTTTAGCCTGAATTTCTCGTCGTCTTTCGGGAAGAAGCCGAAATAATCGTGTCCTACGCTATAACCCTCAGTGGGGGTTTTGGTATAACGATAATGGTTAAGCACCCATGTCAGCGAAATATGCTCCTGCCCCGAATCATCCAGAGAAGTCTTGTCGACGATAGCGACGACCAGTTTGGTTTTAGGCGTGAAAACCCATACCAGGAACATCACCAGCGGGAAAATGATCAGCGCCGGCAGCACATACATCAGCAATATTTTTTGGTACTTTTTCATTTAAAATCTCCTGAGGTACCCAACGCCCAGGTCAAAATCGTTGACCCATAAGTTGTTAGGGTATTCCTGGTGATCGTAACTTGCTGTTATAAAGAAAACGTTTCGGCGCTTGAACGAGTGCCAGAAAGCGGCTGAAATATTATCTGTTTTGAATTTGTAAATATTCCCGTTGTTGGAAATAACCACGTTATTCGGTGCATCTGGTGAAAGACCTGTGCCCGCGCCCAGCGACAGGTAGTCATCTGCTCCGCCGGTGTAATACCGTATATGCAGCGAATACGACTGCGAAAGCGAATTATTCGACGGCGTCAGGTAGGTGCGGAAGTTAAACCAAAAGCTCTTATAATATTTCCCCAACGATGCTGTATATATCCAGGTATTGCTGCTAAAATGCAGGTACCTGAAACCCGCATCGGCCTCGAAGCTTGCCGGCAGGTTGGCATATAACGAAAAGCCGGCCCTCGATTGCGGGAACAAGCTCAGGTCGTTGGAGTAACCGCCGCTTACATAAGCGTAGAAGGTTTTGGATATATGAGGATAAGCATCGATCTCGTATTGAACGCCGCTGGTGTTAAAGCGGTTGGCATAATTTATATAGCCTATGAAAGAACCTATGCCGGTTTGCCTGCCGTATTCGAGGCTGGCCAGTTGCCAGGGGTTTGCATATTGCTTGTCGAAGTGGATATAGTCATAGGTTAACCCGATCTTGTTCACGCTGGCATTATCCTGCACCCGGTCGGCAAGAGAGTGTGCGCCTGTATTTGAGGGATCAATTTTAAGCAGCGAATCGAGGGTGTTGCTTGCCTCGCTGTAACGTTTCAGATCGTTTAATACTTTGGCCTTCAGTAACAAAAGGTCCTTCGATTGAGGGTGGTACTTCAATCCCCCGTTTACGATTTGCAGGGACTTTGCCGAATTGTCGTTCCAAAATTCCAGGCTGCCGAAGGCAAACGCGCCGTCTTCATTATCCGGATGCTTCGTAAGCACTTGCACAAACTCGGTACGGGCGCTGTCGGTTTTACCCGACCAGGTATATACGCGCCCGAGGAATACCCGGATATCCGAGTAATCAGGACTTTTTGTTAATGCCTTTTTGCACAGGCCGATGGCTTTGGTGTAATCTTTTTGATCAAACGCCGCATGACGCGCCTGCTGGAACAGTTCGTCGGACGATGGTCCATGCTGGGCTCGTGCTGTTACCGAAAAAAACGCCAGGCCAATAAAAAGACAAAATAACTTAAAATTCATGTGCATCCCCGCGAATAGAGTGTGGATTGTCGTTATACGATAAAAGCGGCCTGCAAGTTCTAATTGATGTGAATTAGTGCGTCAAGTATAGTGACATTTTTATAACCATTATTTTACCCATCCGTATAAATGGAGATAGTCCGAAAGGCATAGCCTGATACAGGCTATTGATAGATGGAAGAGGTTAAAAAGTTAAAAAAATGAAGATACTGGTTGCGGAAGATGATCAACTGATGATGAAAATGCTTGAATTTCGTCTGAGGAAGGATGGGCACGATGTTATTATTACACACGATGGCCGTGAAGCGGTGGCGAAACTTGACGAATTTCAGCCCGACCTGGTGATAACCGATATTATGATGCCTTATTTGTCGGGTTTGGAAGTGGTCAGCGCGGTGAAAAAGAAATACCCCGCCGGCACACCGGTTATCATATTGTCCGGCATGGGACAGGAAAATGTAGTCCTGGAAGCATTTCAATTAGGCGCCGACGATTATATGACAAAGCCATTCAGCCCTAACGAATTATCAGTACGCGTACGCAGGTTTGACGTATCGGCCGTAAAGTAACACCCACAATTAAGCTAAAGCATTGAAAGGCAGATCACTCATACACTTGCTTTCTATCAGCTGGCAGATCCAGAATATTGCCGTTGCGGCTGTGGTTATTTTGATGATTTGCCTGCTTACCTTCATGCTGGCGTACATGCTTAGCCAAAGCCTGCAGGAGAAAAAGAAGCAAAAATGGCGAATGATCTCCGATATGCTGATCAATAAAGCGATCTTTTTCGAGGAACGGGACGAAATAGAAGACCAGATACTTGCGTCGGTACTGGAGGCTGCAAAAAAGCTGACCGGCAACAAACAGTTCAGAAAATTTATTACCGGCGAGCTAATATCAGCAAAGAAAAACATTAGCGGCACGTCGTCCGACAGCTTAAAGCAGTTCTACCTGCAGTTAGGTCTCGAGCAATACGCTTTGAAGAATCTGGAAAGCCGTCAATGGTACGTGAAGGCCCAGGCTATACAGGAGCTTACCATTATGGATACGGACGAATTTATCGATCAATTACAGGCATTTACAGACGATAAAAACGAATATGTGCGTATGGAAGCCCAGGCGGCGATGGTTCAGTTCAAGGGATTCGAAGGGCTCGATTTTCTCGACGTTATCACTTACCCGCTCTCGAACTGGCAGCAAATAAAGCTGCTGCAATTGTTGTCGGCCAGACCCCCGTCGAATATCGGTATAGACAAATGGTTCAACTCAGAAAATCCCACCGTAGTTATTTTTGCGCTGAAACTGGCACGCAACTATCACCGGTTTGAACTGCACGATGCCATTGCTTCATGCCTCGATCATGAAGATCCAGATGTCCGCCTTGAAGCCATACGGTGCCTGAATGAAATTTATACAGACGAAACTTCCGATCATCTCATTGGCCATTTCTTAAGGGAAGGTTTAAGGAACCAGGTAGCCATGGCTAAGGTGATGCAAACGGTGGGTACAAAAAGGGATGAATTGTTTCTTTTTGATCTGCTTACATATGATAGCGACGAACTAAAGCTTCATGCCGCCCGTGCGCTGGTGAACGCAAGTGAAGACGGGTGGACCTCGCTGGAAAGACTTTCCAACCGATCCGAAGATGCTATCGCCCGGATACTGATGCATATTAAAGCAGAAAAAGCGGCATGAGTTGGCAGACCTTTATATTGCACCTGTTTACCTATGGGATTTTACTTTATTCCATTATACTGCTTGCCTGTTATTTGCTAATCGGTACGTTTTCCATTATGGAAACGCGCTCGTATTTGCATAAAAACAGCTTCACCGACTATCGCGTGCTGGCGTCGTCGACTGAAGCGCCCAGTATGAGTATCCTGGCGCCTGCCTATAATGAGGGCCCGACCATCATTGAAAATGTACGTTCGTTGCTTTCGCTGCATTACCATAATCTGGAAGTGATAATTATCAATGATGGCAGCAAGGATGATTCGCTGGCCAGGCTTATAGAAGCCTATTCGCTATATAAAGCTGATTTCTTTGTAAACCAACGATTGAAGACCAAGCCCATACGGGGAGTATACCGCAGCAGCAACCCGGTTTACCGCAAGCTGATTGTGGTCGACAAGGAAAACGGCGGCAAAGCCGATGCCTTGAATGTTGGCGTTAATATTGCGCGGAGCGACTATTTTGTATGTATTGATGTTGACTGTGTATTGGAACAGGATGCCTTATTAAAGCTTGCTAAGCCATTTCTCGAATCGACCACGCAAAGGGTGATCGCTGCAGGCGGTGTTGTACGCATTGCCAATAGTTGTGAGATAGAAGGAGGCCGGTTGGTAAAAGTTAATCTGCCGAAGCAGTTGCTTCCCAGGATACAAACGCTCGAATATATCAGAGCGTTTCTGCTCAGCAGGATGGCCTGGACGAAACTGAATGGCCTGTTGCTCATATCCGGCGCTTTTGGTGCATTCGACCGCGAGATCGTTATTAACTGCGGGGGTTACAATCCTAAAACCGTAGGCGAAGACATGGAACTGGTAGTAAGAATGCGCCGTTACATGGAAGAACTCGGCGAGCCCTATAAAGTAGCGTTTATACCCGACCCTCTATGCTGGACAGAAGCGCCGTCGACATACAGGATATTAGGAAGACAACGCAATCGCTGGACCCGAGGGACCATAGAGACCTTGCGTTCGCACAAGAAGATGTTCTTCAACCCAAGCTATGGCATCCTGGGAATGCTGAGCTACCCTTATTGGTTCTTTTTTGAGTTCCTTGCGCCTATAATCGAATTTTTCGGTGTAATCGGTCTGATCTATTACTGCTTCGAGTACGCGGTAAACTGGCAGGCCGTATCGATCATGATTGGCGTCGTATGCCTGGGTATTCTTTATTCCATATTTGCCATACTGATGGAGGTGCTGACCTATCACCAGTATAAGCAGAAGAAAGATATTTTAAACCTGGTACTGGCCGCTATATTGGAACCTTTTGTGTTCCACCCTTTTGTCGTATGGTCGGCCGTTGTGGGGAATTTTGACCTGATGAGAAAAAACAATTCCTGGGGCGAGATGACGCGCCAGGGTTTCACAGCAAATAAAAAAGCTTGACAATATTTTAAGAAAATGAAAAACAGAAGGCCCAAAGAAAAATTATCGTCGAAATTCATGCTGGTCATTTCTTCATTTGTCAGCCTGTCGGTATTGTGGTTGGCGATACTGTTGCTGATGACCGTTTTTGAGTTGCTTTATAATGGCATGGTACACCAGTTTCCCAAAAGCTTCGCCAGTGTATTGTGCTGGGCATTTTTTAACGATGTGATCTTTTGGCTTAAAGGGCTGATCTATTTCTTTGTTTTATTTGCATTGCTGCATCTTATCTCCGGCAAGCTCGCGAGGATAACGTATTGCGTGTTAATCGTATTCATGGCTATCGTGCAGTTAAGCCTTACCTCGTATTTTACCGCTGCGCTTGTGCCGCTTGGAGCTGATCTTTATGGTTACTCCTTAACTGACATCAAACAAACTGTCGGCGCGGCAGGCGGGGTCAGTGTTGTGCAGGTATTGGAGTTTCTTGTGCTCATAACCGCTATCATTCTTTTGTTATGGAAACTGCCGCA
>JAFDZK010000078.1 GCA_018267005.1 Bacteroidota bacterium | reverse complement strand
AGTCATTATCAGCAGGGAAAAGAACTCGCGATTGCTCCATATATAAAGGCGGCAGAGGCTGCTCAAAAGGCTGGCCTTGGCCTGAATGCCGGGCACGATCTCGACCTGCATAACCTGAAATATTTTGCCGAAAACATACCGGGCCTGCTCGAGGTAAGCATCGGTCATGCCTTAATATGCGATGCCTTGTATTATGGACTGGAAAATACCATACAAATGTACTTGCGGCAGCTTGCTTAGCGAAGAATAGTTAAACTGCCCGAAAGCAGGTTGCAGTTGGGGTTGCCCATATCGATGATATAGTAGTATACTCCCGTTGGCAGCGTTTTGCCACCGTAGGTGCCATCGAACGGATGCTGGTATCCTTTGGAATCGAATACTTTTTGCCCGTAACGCGTAAATACCTGCACCCGTGCAGCCGGATAATTTTCAATGCCGCTTATATTCCAGTAATCGTTAACGCCGTCCCCGTTCGGGGTGATCGTGTTGGCGATGCTTAAGGACGGGATACCGACGGTTACCTGCACCTGTGCCCGGTCGCTTTCGCAAGCGCCGCTTACCTGGCTGATGTAGTAAACCGTATTGGATGCGACATTGACCTTAAACCTTCCGCTTGATTCTATGTCAATCGGCGTTGAGTTATCCTCACTGCCGTATAAGCGATAGGTATAACCCGCCGAGGGATCCTTAACGGTTAACATAGCGTCACCCGGCGAGCAAAGCTGGACATTACTTACCGAAGGCAGCGAAATGATCGTTTGCTGGTCCTGAATCGTATACGTGTTTGTAATTATATTGCAATTGCTCGCATCCTTTATGGTTAACGTATATTCGCCCGCTTTCAGACCGGAAATGTCTGCTGTCGACGCGATCGTATTGCCGTTGCTATCGGTCCAGGTATAGGTATAAGGGGTTTCGCCTCCGTTTACCCCGATGTTTTTTATGCTTCCCACACCCATGCTGCACTGATCGTTGTTAACCTCCTCAGCGGCACTAAGTTGTAATGCTGTTATCTCCGCTACAGTATAGGAGCTATAAAGCGTTTCGCAACCGTTCTGGTCAGTAAGATAAAGCTGGTAGCTTCCCGGTGGGACATCAGTTAGCGTGGCGGAATTACCCACCGTTACGCCCTGGCTGTTTACCCACCTTAACGACTTGACCAGCGCATCGGTATTGACGCTGATGGCGCCGTTGGTATTGTTGGAACAAACGCCTGTGGTGCTGGCCTGGTACTTAGGATAAGTGGTTTTATCCTGTTGATCGATATGATAAACCTGCCCCTTCAGCGTGTCGCCGCAACTATTTGACAAGGCTAACTGGTAGTCGCCGCCGCCGACATTTAAAAGTTCGACCGTATGACCGACAACTTTACCGCTGCCGTTTATCCAGGTGTAGGTGTCGCCGCCGCTAACGAAAAGCCCGGTGATAGAACCGTTGGCTTCGCCGCATGTCGCATTATTAACTTTCAATGCTTTGGTCTCGCTTATGGTAAGATCGTGTATTTCGGGTATTTCAAAAGGGAGTATAACTGGATCGCATTGCGAGTCATCGGTTATCTGCAGCGTATATTTTCCATAAGGCTGACCCGTCAGGTCTTTGGTTTGCGCCACAACCTGCCCGGCGCTGTTCGTCCAGGTGTATTTGATCGTGCCGGTTCCTGTCACCGTTAGTGCGGTAACGGAACCCGCCGCCTGCCCGCAAGTAACGGCTACGATATCAACATGGCTCTGATCGACATTAAGACCTGCAGCGTTTGATAGTCGATAAGGTCCGAAATTTTGCCTGCAGGTACCATCGCTGTTTGTTACCGCAAATGAATAGCTACCAGGACCAACATCTGTAAGGTCGATACAGTTACAAATAATTTTACCATTTTGATCTGACCACTGATAATTGTATTGATCAGATGCAGAAATTATTTTGATACCGGTGACCGAACCGCCTTTGCCGCAGATTGGACTATTCAAACTAACGCTGCTCACGTCCACTTTCAACGAGTAATCCTTGATTGTATATGTCTTCGAAAAATTACAGGCGGTTCCAAAGTCGATTTTAAGTGTATAATTTCCTGGCGGCATGTCTTTAAGATCAAGGTCTGTACCCACCAATTGATTTTGATCGTTATACCATTTATAACCAGAAGAATATGGCGAAGCAATGCCTGTAATAGAGCCTTTGGAATTACATGTGTAGTTTGCAACAAGTACTTTAGAGTCATCCAGTGTGCCTTGAACAAAATACCCGGTAAGGCTGTCCAGTGTTGCCGATGCCATAATGAACCCATTGGAAGAACCATTATACTGCCAGTTACCGTTAGCATCAGCTTTTACGGTTGAGAAATAACCTTTTGGATTGGGAATATAGCAATTGCAATCTGCCGAAAACAATTCGACGGCGGAGTTTGGCGTAGCAGTCCCCGAAATATTTGAGCTGCTAACAGAGTTTATTTTCACTTGTGGGAGCTTATCTTGCCCAGTAAATCCAATAAATGAGTTTTCTCCGACGCAAAATATGCTATTTTTAGTTATGGTGTATTTTGCATCATTCGAATAACCAATCCCATCCTCACAATAGGCAATGAGATTTTTTTCAGAGGGTAGGTCACCCCCGATAACTACGTCCTTGTTTCCGCCACAAGCTATAGCATATGCAGCGATTGATTGGCTGAATTCGTTGAAGTTTAAGGTACCTGTAAAATCAGTATTGAAAGCGTTTCCCTGGATAACGATCTTGCCGCCTAAACCCCTGACATATAAAAGGTCGTATTCATAAACATCAGCAATGATGTTATTGGAGATGGTTGCATATAGAGGCACATAAAGAGGTTGCCCATTGCTCCCATATGGACCCTCTACGGAAACACGTGTTTCATCGATAAGATTAAATCCATAAGGCGCTTTGGTGCCCGAAATGTCAGTCCCAAATTTATTATTGCTCAGAAGCAGATAATTGTGAACAGGGTTTGAGAAGAAAAGATTTATTATACCAGCCGCAACATTACCTGTAGTTTTAGATCCACCGAATGTTAAGCTATCGCAGCCCAGGACAGATATATTACCACCGGAAGGTATTTCGCCTGTAGTGTCAGTCCAGCATATATTATTTTGGAAAAAACATGCTTTTCCTGTGTCAATGCCAATGTTTCCTCGCTCTATGATATTGCCTTTTGAAGGCGCGCCTATACGAAGCGTGCCAAAGTTGCGAAAATGTAATGCTAAACCTCCCCAGTTGGCTACACCGCCCCAAAGCCATAAGCCGTAAATCTCAACCCGATCACTTGTATTGCTATAAAGAATATTCAGATTGGCTGGGTAAACGAATGTTGTCATTATTTTCACTTTCGCATCACTTACCCCAAAGCGATTCCCGGGTTGTGTTGTGCCATCTATAACCAAATTTGAGCTCACTGCAGGTAATTGCCTGAGTAATACGATCGTCCGCCCAGCTAAACTTTGGTCCGGCAAATTAAAATTGATATAATCGGTCGTAGCGCTCCCATTCGCTGCTGCCTGCGTCAGGGCATCCCTCAACGTTCCCGGACCCGAGTCAGCATTGTTGGTTACCACAAACGTAGTCGCGTATGCTTTTATGCCGAAAATCAATAATGAAATTAATAATGATATACGCTTGCCCAGCATGGTCCAGGTTTTCGGTAACAAAAATACGACTTTCTGAAAAATTTCAGCTTAAATCGTATCAGGATAGGCTTATTACCAATTAACGAATGATCGTCAAACTGCCGGATATTTTTCCGAAGCAGATGGGCTGCTTCACATCAATAATATAATAATAAACTCCTGTCGGAACGGGAGATCCTCTATAAGTGCCATCGAACGGCACGGGGTAATTGATCGAATGGAAGATCAACTGTCCGTTCCTGGTAAATATTTTAATGTCGGCGCCCGGAAAATTTTCCATACCGCTAATATCCCAATAGTCATTAATGCCGTCATTATTGGGTGTAAAAGTATTGGGAATTTTGACAGGGAATAAAACCGTTTCAATTACCTCCGTCCGGTCGCTTTCGCAATCCTTATGCACGCGTGTGATGTAGTAGCTGGTGGTCCGGCTCACCCTTTCATAAAAAATGCCGTTCTTATTTGAATCTATGGGTATACTATCGGTTAGCGAATTGTATAACCGGAAGGTTTCGGCGGTATCAAGGTTGGTGACGGTGATATTGACAATTCCCGGCACACACAAAGTACTACCCGCTGCTATTGGAGGTATCAATGCCGGAGATACATTAATAACGGTAAAAGTGTCAGTAGCTGCGCAATCGGCAGAGCCGGCCGTAACATACAGCTGATAAACTCCCGCGCCAGCTCTTGTCAATATCTTATTATAACCCACAACCTTGCCGGTAGCTATGTCCGTCCATTTATATGTCCATGTCTTTCGTGGGGTTACTCCGGGTAAAAAGGCGGGCTCGATGTAGCCCAAATGCTGGTTACACCTGTCATTCCTTACGGCGGTGGCATTTTTGTCAATTTGCAATTGGCCGCTTCCGAGTTTATAAGTTCCCAATAATACAGCACAGGCGCCGCTATTGTCGGTGGCATATAAATAGTACGTTCCGCCGTCGAGTCCATTGATTGTCAATGTCCGAAAAGGTATATCTGTAAATATTACGCCGTTTTTTACTCCGTTGCCCGATTCGTCCCTCAACACATAATTTAATATGGGCGACCCCACATCCACGCCCAGGTTAACAGCTATAGCCCCTGTACCGCATTGGGCCGGCGTAATCTGAGCACTAATTACCTGTGGTACTGAAAATGCCGAATTAACTGTATAAACCTTGCTCATTTGGGTACAGGTATTATTACCAGCCGTCAACTGGTAACTGCCGGCGGGGATACTCACAAGGTCGGGCGTTGTAGTGGAAGTTGAAATTATCGTCCCTGTCGCTAAACTCTGCCATTCGTATGTTGTAGCATTGGCGACTCTCAGGCCGGTGATGGCGCCGTCGTTCTTGCAACTCGAATTCGAAATGGCCACTTTACTATCATCAATGGTAACGGCGTTCTTACTATTGACTGTAATCGGTTTGCTAAATACCGTATTGGTACACCCGCTGTTGTCGGTAACTTCCAGAGTGTAAATTCCGGGAGGTATATTGGTCAGGTTGGCTGTGTGGCTCAGCACGGTCTTATTTGAATTGACCCAGGTATAAAACACTTTTGACCCGGTCGAAATTACTTTTATGCCCATTATGCTGCCATTTTCCTCGCCGCAATCAGGTTTCGTAATGATCATGTGCGAGGAATCGATGGTCGGGCAGTCAGCCTGCTTTACGAAATAGTGTTTCACAGGCATATTAAGGCCGCTTGCACCGGAGAGCATTGCCATGCCCAGCACGACGCAAATTAAAGAAAGCAGATATTTAAATATCCTCATAAGGCGGCAGCATAAATGTAATAAAATTTTAGTTGTAAACGGGGTGTCACTATCAGGTTACGGCATTGTTACTCAGCCATGAAAAATGTACCTTTGCGGCAATAATTAACCGGGACAAAAATTCATGAAGCTGAACACAGATTATCAGGAAAAATTTCAGGACAGGCATATCGCGCCAGGGCATGCAGATACGGCCGAAATGCTAAAAACAGTTGGGCTAAGTTCACTTGATGAGTTGATAGACGAAACTGTTCCGGCAAGTATCCGGCTCAAAAGGAAGCTTAGCCTTCCACCAGCAAAAAGCGAATATGATTACCTGAATGCACTAAAACAAACAGCGTCAAAAAACAAAGTTTTCAAATCATACATCGGCCAGGGATATTACGATGTGATCGTGCCGGGTGTTATTCAGCGCAATATTTTGGAGAACCCGGGATGGTATACCCAGTATACGCCTTACCAGGCCGAAATTGCTCAGGGCCGTTTACAGGCCCTGTTGAATTTCCAGACGATGGTGATAGACCTGACGGGTATGGAAATTGCTAATGCCTCATTGCTCGACGAAGGTACAGCCGCTGCCGAAGCGATGTTCCTGCAATACAGCCTGCGCAAAAATCAAAATGCGAAAATATTTTTTGTATCCGAAGATGTTTTTCCCCAGACGATCGATATTTTAAAGACTCGTTCGGAGCCTTATGGCATCGAATTGAACATAGGCGATCACCGAACGGTTGAGCTGAATGAGAATATGTTCGGTGCGATCGTACAATACCCTGCTGGTGACGGAGAGGTATTTGACTATTCTGGGTTTGCGGCTAAAGCGCACGAAAAAGGCATTAAACTTACGGTTGTCGCCGATATTATGAGCTTATTGCTACTGACGCCCCCGGGCGAATGGGGCGCCGACGTGGTGGTAGGATCGAGCCAGCGTTTTGGCGTGCCAATGGGTTTTGGCGGACCGCATGCAGCCTTTTTTGCCACCAAAGAAGAATACAAAAGATCGATTCCCGGCCGTATCATCGGCGTAACGATAGACAGCGCGGGCAATTACGCGCTACGTATGGCGCTGCAAACACGTGAACAGCATATCCGCCGTGATAAGGCGACATCCAATATCTGTACCGCCCAGGCATTATTAGCCATCATGGCCGGGATGTATGCGGTTTATCATGGTCCGGAAGGTCTGAAGCTCATCGCGGAGCGTATACATGGTCTGTCTGTTCTGCTTAGCGAATCTCTTTCTGAGTTAGGTTATACGCAATTAAATAAGTCCTATTTCGACACACTAAAGGTCGAGCTCGGCGAATTGGCCGGCCCTATTCATGCGGAAGCGTTGAATAACGAACTTAACCTGCACTATAAAGGTTCAGTGGCTACAATATCGATAGACGAGACCACATCGCCGGACGATATCAGGACGCTAGTAAAGATTTTTGCCAAAGTAAAAGGCAAAACGCTGAATGACGTGGCGTTTGATAAACTGAAAGCCAATGCTCAAACGGTTATTCCTAAAAACTTGCAGCGCAAATCTGCGTACCTGACGCATCCGCTTTTTAATACGCATCATTCCGAGCATGAGATGCTGCGCTATATCAAGGCGCTGGAAACCAAGGATCTTTCACTTTGCCATTCGATGATAGCTTTGGGTTCCTGTACCATGAAGCTGAATGCAACCACAGAAATGGTACCGGTTACCTGGCCCGAATTCAGCAGGATGCACCCCTTTGCGCCGGCCGATCAGGTTGGCGGGTATATGCAACTCTTCGATGAACTGAACAAGTGGCTGTCAGAGATCACCGGTTTTGCGGCGATGAGTCTTCAGCCCAATGCCGGCGCCCAGGGCGAATATGCAGGACTGATGGTGATACGCGCTTATCATCACGACAGGGGCGAGGGCTACCGTAACGTAGTACTGATCCCTTCGTCGGCACATGGAACAAATCCCGCATCTGCGGCCATGGCAGGAATGAAGATCGTGGTGGTAAAATGTGACGAAAACGGCAACATCGACGTAGCGGACCTGAAGGCCAGGGCTGAGGAGCATAAGGACGACTTATCATGCCTGATGGTGACGTACCCGTCCACACACGGCGTATTTGAAGAAGCGATTGTTGAAATATGCGACATTATCCATCGGCACGGCGGCCAGGTTTATATGGACGGCGCTAATATGAACGCGCAGGTGGGCCTGACAAGTCCGGCCACTATTGGCGCGGACGTTTGCCATTTGAACCTGCATAAAACATTTTGTATTCCGCACGGCGGCGGCGGCCCCGGTATGGGACCGATCGGCGTGGCAAAGCACCTGGTACCTTTCCTGCCGGGCCATGCTGTTGTCGACATCAATAAAGGCAAATCCATTCACGCCGTGTCGGCAGCGCCATGGGGTTCGGCTTCGATCCTGATCATCTCTCATGCTTATATTGCTATGATGGGAGCTGACGGTTTGACCGATGCTACCAAATATGCTATCCTGAATGCCAATTATATCAAAAGCCGACTGAAAGGCCATTATCCGATATTGTATACCGGCGCCAATGGTCATTGCGCGCATGAAATGATACTGGATTGCCGTGCGTTCAAGGCGTCCGGCATCGAAGTGATCGATATTGCCAAGCGTTTGATGGACTATGGCTTCCACGCACCGACCGTGTCGTTCCCGGTTGCGGGTACAGTAATGGTCGAGCCTACGGAATCGGAGCCCAAGCATGAGCTTGACCGTTTCTGCGACGCGATGATCGCTATCCGCCACGAGATACACGATGTGGAAAGCGGCCAGTCGGACAAGGTTAACAACCCATTGAAAAATGCTCCTCATACCGTTGCTGTAGTAACCGGCAACCATTGGGAACATGCATATACGCGCCAGAAAGCCGCATTCCCGTTGCCTTATGTGGCTGCTTATAAGTTCTGGCCGTCCGTAGGACGAGTGAATGATACTTATGGCGACCGGACGCTGGTATGCTCCTGCCCGCCGCTTGAGGCCTATGAGTTTGAAGAAAGCGCAATAGAATAGACCTCACCCAAACCCTTCTCCAGAAGAGAGGGGCTTTATTTTTGCAGGATGAGTAGCAAGGTAACCAATTTAGAAGTCTCCCCTGCCCGGGGAGATTTAGAGGGAGCACTCGCTGACACTCCCCAACCGCCTTATTATGCGGTGATCTTTACGTCCCTTCGCACCGAAGGAGATAACGGTTATGCAGAAATGGCCGCTGAAATGGGAGAGCTCGCTAAACAGCAACCGGGATTTTTAGGCGTGGAATCCGCGCGCGAAGAATTGGGAATTACTGTTTCCTACTGGGAATCGCTGGACGCGATCCGAGCCTGGAAAGCCAATGAACGGCACCTGGTGGCACAAAAAACCGGGCGGGAAAAGTGGTACAAGCAATATAAAACGCGCATTTGCCTCGTCGAACGTGATTATGGATTAAAAAGCGGCGCCTGAATATTTGCCTTTTGGTTTAAAATTTTATTTAATTCCTGGCAAGAAAAGTGCTAAATTGTAGTTTATTTTCAGTTAAGCGTTTTTTTAATTTTTACTATTTAAATGCGCATAACCTTTTAAAATTTCATCTCGTATAAGGCATATATGATGAATAATAGCGGCACTGTAAGTATTTTGCTTGTTGATGATGATGAAATAAACAACTTTATTTCCATCAAATTGATAAAGAAGGCTTTATCAAACACTGATATCACAGCATGTTTGCATGGAAAGTATGCTATCGACCTGCTCCTGGATGTGCAGCGGGAAGATCCGTCCAAATTGCCTGATTATATCCTGCTGGATATCAATATGCCTATTATGAATGGATGGGAATTCTTAGATGAGTATACCCGCCTGAATATTGACCCGCTTGGCAAATGCAAGGTTTATATCATTTCATCGTCGGTGTTCAGCAACGATATCAATAAAGCACGTTCATACCCGCTGGTGAAGGATTTTATTTCGAAGCCGCTGAACGTTGAAAAGATAAAAGAGCTTTTCGAAGTTGAAAACCACGCCTGAATAACCGGTTGAACTGGTTAAAATGATACTTATATAATTCCTCCCCTAAACCTTGTCCACAATAAATACATCATTTTCGTACCGCACCTTCCCAATGGGATTGGATTTTGCGTGATAAAATAAGCAGGTATATCCTTCTTCAGCAGCCTTTTTGCCGTATTGTTCCCTCAATTGCATCGATTTCCGGCCATCATAGTCGTACTTGGCAATAAATTTCCTGATCAATTGTTCCGGTTCCGGTAACTCGTCACCCCCAAAGAAACATTTATCCCTGCCATCCTCAAGCCAAAAAACCTGGTGATATGGGCAGTGCCCGCCGGATAGTTCATACCTGATGCCTGGTTTCAGTTCGCCGGAGTTTTCGACAAAATGAATATTGACGGAATCGTCCAGTGCTTCGAAAATTTCCTTATGGTAAGACGACGACCTGCCGGTTATGGCAAATTCCCATTCTCCTTTTTGTATCACATGCGTTGCCTGCGGAAAGCCAGGTTCCAGTTTCCCGTTGCGTTCAACCACCAGGCCGCCGGAATGATCGTAATGCAGATGCGACATTAAAACCAGAGTTACATCTTCGGGCTGAAAGCCATTGTTGCGGATATGCTGGTGTATAAATAGCTCGTCGCGCGTGTCTTTATAACCAAGTCCGGCATCGAAAAGGATCAAATCTTCGGAGGTTTTTACCAGGAACGGATTAATATGTATGAACAACGAACCCGGCCTTTCCCTGAAATTATCCCGCTGGGGGTCAAAGGGTATAAATTTTTTTGACGAATCGACGGAGTACGACCCTTCGCCTAATGCGAAAATTTCCATTTCTTGGTGTGCAGGTGTGCGAAGATACTAACATGCAGATGCCATTGGCCGGCTACAGGTACCAATTTACACATCCGCACATCTGCATATCTGCACATTAATTATCTTTACTGTTTCAAGCGACAAAGATATGAATAAACGGTGGGCGTTCGGTGAGAAGCCGGATAATGCTGATGTCAAAAAACTGGCTGACGAGCTGGCTATCGACCCCGTTTTAAGCACGCTTCTCATACAGCGCGGCATTCATTCCTTTGACGGTGCCCGGTATTATTTCCGTCCCGACCTGCGCCATCTGCACGACCCCTTCCTGATGACGGATATGGAAAAAGCCGTTCGGCGTATTGAGGATGCGTTGGCTGCGGGCGAGAAAATCCTGGTTTACGGCGACTATGATGTGGATGGAACGACCGCCGTTTCGCTGGTTTACAGCTTCTTTAAAAAGCGTGGCGAAAATATTGATTATTACATTCCCGACAGGTACAAAGAGGGATATGGCGTGTCGCAGCAGGGTATTGATTACGCTGCAGAAAACGGATTTACCCTGATCATCGCGCTGGATTGCGGTATCAAGTCTGTTGATAAGATCGCCTATGCCAACGAACTGGGTATCGATTTTATCATTTGCGACCATCACCTGCCCGGCAGCGAGCTGCCCGATGCAGTGGCAGTGCTTGACCCCAAGCGGCCAGACTGCGAATACCCGTATAAAGAGCTCTCCGGTTGCGGAATCGGTTTTAAGCTGGTGCAGGCATATTCCGAAAAGAATAACATCCCATTTGAAGAAGTTAGCTGCTACCTCGACCTGGTTGCGGTGAGCATTGCCTGTGATATTGTACATATAACCGGCGAAAACCGCGTGCTGGCTTATTTCGGCCTGCAAAAACTGAACAGCGATCCCTGTGTTGGTTTGAAAGCATTGATGGGCGTTGCCGGCCGGCCGACCGATTATACGATATCCAATGTAGTGTTTTTGCTGGGCCCGCGCATTAATGCCGCAGGTCGTATCGATGATGCCAGGCACGCGGTCGAGTTGCTCATTTCCTGCCATGAGGAAGCCGCCGTAGAAAAAGGTTTGCTGATCAACGAGCAAAACATAGAACGTAAGGGGCACGATCTTTCTATAACCGATGAGGCGCTGGGCATGATTGAAAGCGACGAGGTGATGATCGCTCGTAAGTCTACCGTGCTATTTAGCGAGCGCTGGCATAAAGGGGTGATCGGTATTGTGGCCTCGCGCCTGACAGAAAAATATTACCGGCCCACCATCGTGCTCACGCGTTCCAACGGCCATATCGCAGGGTCGGCCCGATCGGTACTGGGTTTCGACCTCTACGAGGCGCTTTATGCGTGCCGCGATTTGCTGATCCAGTTCGGCGGGCATAAATATGCGGCCGGCCTGACCCTTCACCCCGAGAATCTCGCTGCGTTTTCCGACCGGTTTGAACAGGTAGTAGGGTCAACTATTACTGAAACACAATTAATACAGGAGATCAGGATCGATTGCGAACTGGAGCTAAAGCAGATAGAACCTAAGTTTTTCAGGATATTAAACCAGTTTGCGCCGTTTGGGCCAGGGAATATGGCGCCGGTATTTATGAGCAGCAATGTGAAAGTAGCGGGCTATGCGGGTCTTGCGGGCGAGCAGCACCTGAAAATGGCGGTAACGCAGAACGGTTCTCCAGTCTTCGATTGCATTGCTTTCGGTATGGGCGAGCATCTTTATATGGTAAACAACGGAAAACCTTTCGATATTTGCTACACAATAGAAGAAAATGTATGGCGCGATAAACGTTCGATACAATTGAACATCAAAGGAATCCGTTTTAGTGAAGAATAAACTTTCTTGCTGCATCCGTGTGTGCGGCAAATAACAAATTATAATGATTTTAAAGGCAGAGGATCTCGTCAAAAAATACCGGCAGCGTGCTGTCGTCAATCACGTTTCGTTCAACGTTTCGCAGGGCGAGATTGTAGGTTTACTGGGGCCGAATGGTGCAGGGAAAACTACCTCTTTTTATATGATCGTGGGGCTGATCAAGCCTAACGAAGGTACCATCTACCTGGACGATGAAGATATAACCAAGGACCCGATGTACCGGAGGGCACAAAAAGGCATCGGCTACCTTGCCCAGGAAGCATCGGTTTTCAGAAAGCTGTCGGTTGAAGATAATATCAAAGCCGTGCTCGAGATGGGCAAAATGACCAGGGAACAGCAACATGATAAGCTGGAAGAACTGATCGACGAGTTCAGCTTGCATAAAGTGCGTAAAAACCGCGGCGACTTGCTCTCGGGTGGTGAGCGCCGCCGTACAGAAATTGCGCGCGCGCTGGCTGCCGAACCCCACTTCATATTGCTCGACGAACCCTTTGCCGGTGTTGACCCGATTGCTGTTGAAGAAATACAGTCGATGGTGGCTAAGCTGAAGCATCGCAACATCGGCATCCTGATCACCGATCACAATGTGCAGGAAACTTTGTCGATTACTGACCGCGCTTATTTGCTTTTCGAAGGAAAGATATTGGAATCGGGTGTGCCGGAAGTGCTGGCCGATAACGAAATGGTGCGGAAAGTATACCTGGGGGCCAATTTTGTGCTGAAAAGAAAGACGTTTGTATAGCGTATTATTAGCGTTGCGTAATTAAGGCATTTGCCTTTACGGTCATTATTTACTACTTTAGGTGGACGGTACAGCGTATAACGCATTGACTGCGGCAGGCCGCAATGACTTAACGACCTAAAATATGCCTATTATCAACTCCGTATTTACCTGGTTCATTAAAAAGCGGATCCACCAAATCGAGCTTTTTATGAAATATCCTAACGAAGTCCAGGAAGAATGGTTTGAGCAGCTCCTTTCAAGCGCCGAGAATACGGAGTGGGGTCGCAAATATCATTACGGCAATATCGAAAACCTGGACCAGTTCAGGGAACGCGTACCCATACAAACCTATGATACGCTTAAGCCATACATCGAGAGGATGCTGAATGGCGAACAAAACGTGCTGTGGCCCAGCGAAATTCGGTGGTTTGCCAAATCGTCCGGCACTACAAACGACCGGAGCAAATTTATACCGGTCAGCGAGGAATCGCTCGAAGAATGCCATTTTAAGGGTGGCAAGGACATGCTGACCCTGTATTTTAATAATCGACCAAATGCCAGGATATTTACCGGTAAAACACTGACGCTCGGCGGGAGTCACCAGGTCAGCCAGTTTAATGCCGATACCTCTTTCGGTGACCTTTCGGCGGTGATCATGAAAAACCTGCCGCTTTGGGCCGAGTTTTACCGCACGCCGCACCTGGACATCGCGCTGCTGGATAATTTCGAGGAAAAGATCGAAAAGATGGCGAGGATAACCAAGGACGTGAACGTGACCAGTATCAGCGGCGTACCTACCTGGAACTTGCTTTTATTTAAACGTATTCTTGAGCTAACAGGGAAAAGCAACCTGCTCGAGGTATGGCCTAACCTGGAACTGTACTTTCACGGCGCGGTTAATTTCACTCCTTACCGGGAACAATTCAAGATGCTGATCCCTAAAGAAGATATGCATTACCTGGAAACCTATAATGCCTCTGAAGGGTTTTTTGGCATACAGGACCTGGAAGAGCACGGCGATATGCTGTTAATGCTGGACTACGGTATCTTCTACGAGTTTTTACCATTAGAAAATATAAACGACGAGCATCCTAAAACCTTGTCGCTCGACGAAGTGGAAGTGGGTAAAAATTACGCATTGATCATCAGCACCAATGCCGGTCTTTGGCGCTATATGATCGGCGATACCATACGTTTTACCACTTTGGCGCCTTACCGTATACAGATAACCGGACGGACGAAGCATTTCATTAATGCATTTGGCGAGGAGCTCATTATCGATAATGCCGAGCGCGCGCTTGACGAAGCTTGCCGGCAAACCGGCGCTATCATCAGGGACTATACGGCAGCGCCGGTTTATTTTAGGAATGACGAGTCCGGCGCTCATGAGTGGATCATCGAATTCGAACAAAAACCGGCAGAATTCGAGCGCTTTGTCGACCTGCTCGACGAGACCCTGCGCAAAATTAATTCCGACTACGACGCCAAACGCTTTAAGGATATGGCCCTGCGCCGTCCTATCGTGCGGCAGGCACCCGAGGGCACTTTCTTCAACTGGATGAAGGAAAAAGGCAAGCTGGGCGGCCAGCACAAGGTGCCCCGTTTAGCAAACAACCGGGAATATATCGATTCGGTACTGCTGATGATGGAGTTGGTCGGGTAAAGTAATTTACAGTTTCTTCCCAAAACAAACGCTCGTTTCCATGCCCGCATAAGGCCCATAGTTGGGTATAATTTCATAGCCCTGCCTTTTGTAAAAGGCAATCGCTTCGTTTTGTTTACTTCCCGTTTCCAGCACAACGCCCGAAAAGCCATCTTCCCTGGCCCAAACCTCAAGCTCGTTCAGTATAGACGTAGCTAAGCCTATTTTGCGTTCACCGGGTTTAACGAACATTCTTTTAACTTCGACTGTATTAACGTCAAACTTTTTGAAACAACCACAGCCTGACGGAATATCATTCACATAGGCAATTACAACTGTGTCTAAATTGCTGATATGGTTGTAGGTATCGTAAACCAGTTGGAGTTCACCATATCTTTCGTGCAGCTCACGATTGAGCATGGCTACCAGGTAAGGAAAATCCGGGTCGTTGGCTTCCGTCCTTTTTATGGTAATGGTCTTTAACGCTGATGTCATGATTTATTCAATACCGAAATATAAGCCAATGGCATCTGTAAACCAATAAATTTTATCAGTTTTATAGCAAAGAAATGATATTATTATCCGCTTCATGGACGGTGAACAGGCGATGGAAAAATGACCGGATAATTTCAGGCAAATTTTTGCGCTTTGGCGATAGCAGGTGGTCAGTTGTCGGGTTAGCAGGCGGAATGCTCTGATCTTCATGCTCTTCTTCATAAAAATTTTCTCTCAATACCTTTTCGCGAATATCCGGTAGCCGGTTGATGATCTCGTCCAGTTCGGTCAGGTCGTTAAGGCTCGCCGTACCCTCTTTTTGCCTTTTGATGAGGATATAGTAACGGTCCTGCGAATAGGTGCGCCGCTCAAGTTTTTTACGGAAATAGCCCATAGCTATAGTGTGCTGAAAATAATATATCAAATGCAATGCCGATATTGTAACTGTTTAATTTGCAGTTGATTGCGTAGATTTGTTATGATAAGTTGAACAGTTCTGATACAATTGATGTACGCTTCCGTACAGGATAAAATTTGACTGCGCTGTTACATTGTTTAACGATACCACGTAATCACTTTAAAAAGTTTCGATGAAGAAGTTCATTTCTATTCTGTTTATAGTCCTGGGCGCTTTCGCATGTAAAAAAGGCGGTATTTCGCCATCGGGCGGCCTTTACGGCAAATGGGAATTGCATAAAACTTATGGTGGTTTTATACAGCAGCCAGATTCTGTTTATCAACCCGGGAACGGCAATATTTTACAGTTTAGCAGCGATGGCACCTATAAACGATATACCGATGGCACATTGTCGGCACAGGGAGTGTACAGCATCAGGAATAATAACCTTATTTTTGATAATGATACTCCCGGAGCAACAATAAGCATTGCGAATTCGATTTTGACGGTAAGTCCGTTAATACCCGATATAGGTTCCTCGCAGTATCTCAAAATAAGCAATTAATCTGCGTCGGGCAGGCAGGCCGTAAACATTTTTACCGCCTCAACCGCTTCCTTTACGTCGTGCACCCGCAGGATATTGGCACCCTTCATTAAGGCTACACTATTAAGAACTGTAGTTCCGTTCAAGGCATCTTCGGCTGTTCC
>JAFDZK010000077.1 GCA_018267005.1 Bacteroidota bacterium | reverse complement strand
TATTAAGTACAAAGACGCACTTTTTGGAGCCGATAAGTTCAGACAAATTCAATTGGTATTATCGCACGAACAACAATATCAGCAAGAACTTTTGCAAGAGCGGGAAACCCTGAAAAACCGTTATCTCTTTGTTGGCGGTGTTTCCATTATAGTTTTTGTGCTCATTGTTGCCTTGATCGTATGGCGAAATAACCAGAAGCAAAAACAAAGCAATTTATTACTAAGCAAGCAAAAAGAAGAAATAGAATCGCAGCGTGATAATCTCGAAAATAAAAACCGAGAATTAGAAATAGAATCTGCTTTGGAGCGCGTACGCACCGTCGCTATGGGTATGCGCACGCCGGATGATCTGCTGAATATTTGCAAGGCGTTGTTCGCCGAACTCCAGTTGCTGGGTTTTAGCGACCTGAGAAACACTATTATTCATACTTACCCCAATGCAAACTACCTGATTGATTATGACTATTCTGATTTTAAGCAGGGCCACATCAGCCATATACCATACACCGGTAATGCTATTATTGACCAGTATACAAATGATATCCGGAAAGCAGAGAATGCCTTTACCGAATTGATCATAACAGGCAGCAGGCTAAAGATGTGGAAAGCTTTCATGGATGCCAATAATGAAGTGCCGGATGAAAGATTAAATAATGCCACATCTCTTTACTATTACATATATGCTGTTGGAGACGCTTCTATTGGCATTTCTACGTTCAGCCCTATCCGGGTTGATAAGCTGGAGGTGTTGAAACGCTTCCGTAATGTGTTCGACCTGTCATACCGCAGGTATGTGGATATTAAACAGGCTGAAGAACAGGCCCGGGAAGCCAAAATTGAAGCTGCTCTTGAAAAGGTACGTGCCAGTGCGATGGCGATGCACCAAAGCCAGGATATTAACAACGCCGTACTGGCCGTTTTTGAGGAATTAGAAAAGCTTGATCTTGAAATATTAAGATGCGGCATCGGCATTATTGATAAAGAAAATCAAGTTGGTGACATCTGGACAACCGTTAAACTGCACGGAAGATCGTCGATACAGATATCGGGCAAAGAGCCCATGAACATACACCCGCTTTTGCGGGGAACCTACGAAGCGTGGTTAAATCAAACCGATTTTTTTTATGAATTGAAGGGTGCCGACCTGATTAATTATTACCGGGCCGTTGCAGGGACCAATTTTACGTTGCCCGAATCGCAGTCGCTGACTGATGAAAATCACCAGGTGGAACAGTATTATTATACACCAACTTTTAAAACAGGCAATTTATACGCCTTCAAGGGAAGCCCGTTCACGGATGATGCGAAGTCAATAATGAGAAGGTTCGCATCCGTATTAAACCTCACGTTCAGTCGTTTTCTTGATCTCCAAAAAGCCGAGGCACAGGCGCGCCAAGCACTGATTGAAGCCGCACTGGAACGCGTGCGCAGCCGCACCCTCGCTATGCAAAAATCCGAGGAATTGGCGGAGACGGCAGCTGTACTTTTCAGGCAGTTGATCAGCCTGGGTATCGAACCAAACCGTCTCTATATTGGCATTTGCCATGAAGAAAGTACGGATATAGAGTTTTGGGTAACTGACGAGGATGGATCGAAAGTGAGCACCATGTTTACTGCTGATTCGAACCAGAACGAATCGATGTACAAAATGCACGACGCCTGGAAAACGCAACTAAAATCTATTGTAATCGATATGCGGGGAAAGGAGCTGACAGATTATTTCCATTACCTGGGCGATACGCTTCACGTGCCTTTTAAAGGTGGTCTAGCTCAAAAACGAAGGATACAGTACATTTCTTTTTTCTCCAGTGGTTTTATCGGCATGGCCTCGCCTGACGACCAACCGCAGGAGACCATCACCCTGCTCGACCGCTTTGCGTATGTGTTCAACCTCACCTACGCGCGTTTCAATGACCTGAAAATGGCCGAACTGCATGCTATACAAGCTGAACAGGATTTAATAGCAATAAAGGCTGCCAGGAAAAACGCTGAAGATGCGCTGGCGCAATTAAAAGCAACTCAGAACAAACTAATTCAATCCGAAAAAATGGCCTCGCTGGGCGAGCTCACCGCCGGTATTGCTCATGAGATACAGAACCCTTTGAATTTCGTCAATAACTTTTCGGAGGTAAGTGTGGAGTTACTGGACGAGTTAAAGGATGAGGAAGAAAACGGCCACAAGGAAGAAGTGATTGCTATTGCTGATGATTTAAAGCAAAACCTTGAAAAGATCCGCCACCACGGCAAACGGGCCGATGCTATCGTTAAAGGCATGCTGCAGCACAGCCGAAGTTCATCGGGCCAAAAAGAGCCAACCGATCTGAACGCGCTTGCCGACGAATACCTTCGCCTGGCTTATCACGGTTTGCGGGCGAAGGACAAAGATTTCAATGCCGAACTAATCACACATTTCGATGAGAAATTGCCAAAAGTTAACGTAGTACCACAGGATATTGGCCGGGTTCTTTTAAACGTAATCAATAACGCATTTTATGCCGTGCAACAAAAAGCTAAAACAGCCGGGAACGGTTATAAGGCCGAGGTTAAAATAAGCACCGCGCAGCAAAATGGCTCGGTGATCATCTCGGTGAAAGATAACGGCAATGGCATTCCTGATGCGATTAAGGACAAGATCATGCAGCCTTTCTTTACGACGAAACCCACCGGTGAAGGGACGGGGTTGGGATTGTCGCTAAGTTATGACATCGTGGTGAAGGGGCATGGGGGAAGGATTGATGTTAATACGCTAGAAGGAGATTATACTGCATTTACCGTAACATTACCTTTATTATGAATAAATTATTATTGCCGATCCTTCTACTCTTTTCTTCTTTTGCCAACGCTCAGAAGCCTATTGATAGTACTTTTACCCTCAAACAGCTACCTGCGCTGGTCACAAATCAATGGAAATTCCATGCCGGCGATGATGCTGCCTGGGCAGACACGGCGTTCGACGACCATAGTTGGCAGCACATTGACGCTGCACAGTTGCAGCATTTTTTGCCGCAGGTGACGAATGCGCAGATCGGATGGTTCAGACTAAGTATTAACGTTTCTCCATCGTTGCGGGGTCAGACCGTTGCCTTGATAATAAATCAGTCGGGCGCCGCAGATGTTTATTTCAATGGAAGTTTAATACGGTCAATGGGCAAAATCAGTGCGGATCTGAAAACAGGGCAGACTTATCGTTCCTTCCAGGAACCGATAACAATACAATTGTCCAAATATCCAACACAATATATTGCGATCAGGTATTCATTCGATAAAAGTCTCCCAGTTATAGGTTATGGAGAGCCGGTGTTAACAGCGTCAATACAAAAGCCCGATACGGCATGGGAACATTTGTACGCAAGGGTGGATTACTTTACTACAAGGTCGTGGGTATCTGGTTGCTTTATGCTGCTCGGCATACTTCAGCTGGCAATTTATTTGTTAAACAGGCAGCGAAAGGCCAATTTATATCTGTCCGTTTACGCTTTTCTTCAGCTTTTAACCCTAGTAAACGGCGTTACGGGTCCAATATTTAGAACCTATCTCGCAACAGTAATCATCAGGTCGATATTTTGCGTCACAGCGCCCCTTGAATTTTTATTTCTCCTGATGATGACCTGTGAATTTTTTGGCTATGCCCGGGATTGGCGGTTTAAAACGGCAGCCCTTCTATGTCCCGTTATCATAACTCTACAATTTCTTCGCCAGAACCTCGGAGATGAGTACATTTTGTATGCCTACAACCTCTTAAATTATGGTTTCATAATCAGCATAACAACTACAGCTGTCCGGGAAAAAAAGCCTGGCGCCAAACTTTTATTGTTTGGAATTATCGCGTCTGCAATACTTTTCACTCAGTTTAGTCTTGGTGATTTCTGGCTGCCTCAATCACTATTTATTACAAACATCGAAGTAGCGTTAACATTTTTATTGCCGGCAGTGGTCCTTGCAATCTTGCTGGCTCGAGAATTCTCACAAAATTTCTTATCGCTTCAGCAAAAATTAATTGAAGTACAAAGTTTATCCGCGCGCAGCTTGCAGCAGGAAGTGGAAAAGCAACAAATATTGGCTAGTATTAACGAAACGCTGGAACAAAAGGTAGCCGAACGAACGTTAGAGTTAAATCGATCACTTGCCGACCTTAAAGCTGCCCAACGCCAGCTTGTACAATCCGAAAAAATGGCCTCGCTGGGTGAATTAACGGCCGGAATAGCACATGAGATTCAGAACCCGCTCAACTTCGTCAATAACTTTTCAGATGTGAACAAAGAAATGCTGGTTGAGCTGCGTGAAGAACTGGACAAAGGAGATATTGAAGAAGCTAAAGCGATTGCCGTCGACATCGAACAAAACGAAGCGAAGATCAATCATCACGGCAAACGCGCCGACGCCATTGTTAAAGGTATGCTGCAGCACAGCCGGACCTCATCGGGTCAAAAGGAGCCGACGGACATAAACGCACTTGCCGACGAACATCTTCGCCTGGCTTATCATGGCTTGCGCGCCAAGGACAATTCCTTCAGTGCCGAATTGGTCACCGGTTTTGACGAGAATATCCCCGCAGTGAATATCGTGCCGCAGGACATCGGGCGGGTTATCCTAAACCTGCTCAATAATGCATTTTATGCCACACAGCAAAAAGCAAAGACGGCCGGACCTGCTTACGAGCCAACAGTTAAGGTGACGACCTCACTGAAACCTGGTTTTGCCGAGGTGAGGGTAAAGGATAATGGCAACGGCATACCCGAAAACATTAAAGAAAAGATATTGCAGCCATTTTTTACCACTAAGCCCACCGGCGAGGGCACAGGGTTGGGATTATCGCTGAGTTATGACATTGTGGTAAAAGCGCATGGCGGAAAAATTGACATTAAAAGTAAAGAAGGTGAAGGGTCGGAGTTTATCGTTCAATTGCCAATTAATTAACATAGTATGAAAAGTTGCCTCAGGATATTTTTATTACTTATACCCTCTCTGGCCCTGGCACAGCAAAGCCGGGTAGACAGCTTGAAACAGGCATTGCGCATGGCGCAGAAGGATTCGGCTCGCTACACCATATTGGCATCCATAATCGACTACTATAACGAAGGTAACAGGGACTCGGCCTTATATTATGCAAATAAGGCATTTAACATTGCAAATAAAAATAATCAAACACTTGACGAAGCTTACTGCCTGGATGACAAAGGCTATATTTTGATGCATATGGGTAAATTCCCCGAATCACTTGCATCTTTCCAGGATGCCCTGCAATTGGTACAGGATAGCGCAAATGAATATAAAACCTGGACGAGGGATAAGAAGTTCACCTTCCACCAAAACTACCTCAGCGCCGTGGCCAACATTCATCATGATCTGGGGCATTTGATGGGCAGCACAGGCAATACTGATCAGCAAATTGCGGAGTACCGGGAAACCAGGAGGCTCGCGACGGAAGCAGGCGACCGCGTATTGCTGGGTTTCGTAAACATGAACCTCGGTAACACCTACCGCCGGCTTGGCCGGTTAGACTCCGCATTAATTATGGAGCAGCATGCAGAAACGATCTTTAAGCAAACTGTGTCCAAAAAATATCTGGGCATGGTTTACAACGATATTGCTAACATTTACCTCGGCCGCGGAAATCGGAAGCTGGCCCTGGTGAATTTTTACAAGGCCCTGATTTGGGGTACTGACCAAAAACAATTAGCCATCGTCACTAATGCATCTATCGGGCTGACGAATTATTACCTGGCGGAGAAACAAAAAGATTCGAGCCTGTTTTATGCCCGTAAAGCGTTTGGGGTTTCAAAGTCAATGGGTACAAAAGACCTGGGCCTGGTTTACGAAAATTTGTATAAAAGTTACGCGCTCGCCGGCAGGGCCGATAGCGCCTATAAATACCAGGGGTTGGCGCTTGAAGCGAACGATAGCACCTATAAAACCACTATAAGAAGCCTCGCAGATTTTCAAAAGCTTGCATTCAAATCGCAAATGCATGAGCAGGAACTGGAAAAGGAAAAGGAGGCCACGAAAACGCGGATCAGGACCGGCATACTAATATCGGCCGTAGCAGTATTGATGTTACTCGCGCTTATTTTTTACCGTAACAACCGGCAAAAACAAAAGGTCAATCATTTGCTGTCCCGGCAAAATGAGGAGATATTGCAGCAAAAGGAAGAGATCGAATCGCAGCGGGACCATTTGGAGCAGGCATTTGACGAACTCAAGAACACCCAAACCCAGCTGATACAGCGTGAAAAAATGGCCTCATTGGGTGAACTCACAGCCGGCATTGCCCACGAAATTCAGAACCCGCTCAATTTCGTCAATAACTTTTCGGAGGTCAATAAAGAGATGCTGGAAGAGCTAAAGGCTGAACGCCAAAAGCCAAAAACACACAGAGATGAACAATTGGAAATCGAGCTGATCAATGACCTGGTTGAGAATGAACAAAAAATAAATCATCACGGCAAACGGGCCGACGCAATAGTCAAAGGCATGCTTCAGCACAGCAGCTCATCATCGGGTCAAAAGGAGCCAACCGACATAAACGCGCTTGCGGACGAATACCTGCGCCTGGCCTACCACGGTCTGCGAGCAAAGAACAAAGATTTCAATGCCGAACTAATCACTCATTTCGATGAGAAATTGTCAAAAGTGAATGTCATTCCACAAGACATGGGTCGTGTCTTGCTGAATGTGATCAATAACGCCTTTTATGCTGTTCAACAAAAAACTATAACAGCCGGGAAAGCTTATAATCCGACCGTTGAAATAAGCACGGCTCAGCAAAACGGCTTCGTCATGGTGTCGGTCAAAGATAACGGCACGGGGATTTCTGATTCCGTTAAGGATAAGATCATGCAGCCGTTTTTCACCACCAAACCTACGGGTGAAGGCACGGGATTGGGCTTATCTTTAAGCTATGATATTGTCGTGAAGGGACACGGGGGAAAGATCAGCGTGGAAAGCAGAGAGGGTGAAGGTTCGGAATTTACCATAAGCTTGCCGGCTTAAGCCGTTAGTTTGTTGCAACTTACATTTTACGTACCTTACCTTGGCTTTTATCACCGAGCATGAAAAAATTTGGCACTCTCTTATTAATCTCCTTGTGCGTAACTGCTTCTGCGCAGCAAAGAATCATTGACAGCCTCAGAAAACTGGTCGCTTCCGCCAAAGACGATACAACGCGCATTGAGTCCATATGCAACCTGGGTATGCATTATATTTATTCAAAACCCGATAGCGCGCTGTCATTGGCACAACAGGCGCTGCAACTCTCGAAGGCATCGCAGTTTAAGAAGGGTGAAGTCGACGCGCTGACCCTGGAGGGGAATATATACGACGTTACCGGGAACTATTCCAAGGCGCTGACTATGATGCTGGAATCGCTGAAGATCAGTGAACAGATCAATTACCAGTACGGGATCGAAAAGAATCTGCACGACATCAGCAACGTATACAGTGACGCAGGCGACGAACGGCAAAGTATCAATTATGCGCGTAAGGCCAGGCTAATCGCCGAAGCCGCTCATATGGAACGGTCCTTAACTATCAATATGCTTGATATGGGAGATTCCTATGAAAAATTGAATATCCTCGATTCGGCACTCATTTTTGAGAGGCCTGCATTTGTGCGGGCTGCACGTGCAAAGGACCCTGATTTATTGGCAACCACAACAAACAACCTGGGCAATATCTATTTAAAAATGCACCGGCTGGATACCGCATTACTTTATTATCACAAGGCGATTGTTTATGCGAAACACGTTAACAACTACGATGCCTTATGCGAAACCACCCTGGGCCTGGCAAAATTATTCCAGCAAAAAGGCCTGCAGGACTCAGCTGTTTATTACGCCAGGCAATCTATTGCAGCAGGATGGCATGGCGGGTTTACATTAGCCGTGCTGAGGGCAAGCCAATTCCTGACCCAATATTTTGAAAGCAGCGGCCAATTGGATAGTGCCTTCCGTTATCAGAAAGTTTTAATTACGGCGAAAGACAGCTTGTACAGCCAGGAGAAAACCAGCACTTTCCAGAACCTGAGCTTTGCCGAACGCCAGCGTCAGCAAGACATACTGGAGCAGCAAGCAGCTAACAGGGCAACTGTACGGTTTTATTTATTAATAGCCGTCATTGTGTTTTTGGTGGTGATGGCCGTTGTATTCTGGCGAAATAATAAGCAGAATAAAAAGGCCCGGGCACAGATACAAAACACCCTGGAGGAATTAAAGACCACTCAAAACCAACTGGTGCAATCGGCCAAGATGGCTTCGCTGGGTGAGCTGACAGCGGGCATAGCGCACGAGATACAGAATCCCTTAAACTTCGTCAATAACTTTTCAGAGGTGAGTAGTGAATTGCTGGATGAAATGGATGAAGAGTTGGAAAAAGGTGATGTAGCCGAAGCAAAAGCTATCAGCGCCGATATCAAACAAAACCTAAAAAAAATACGCCATCATGGCAAACGGGCTGATAGCATTGTAAAGGGCATGCTCGATCATAGCAGAGTGTCTTCCGGCCAAAAAGAGCCTACCGACCTTAATGTGCTTGCAGATGAATACCTGCGCCTTAGTTATCACGGACTGCGGGCGAAGGACAAGGAGTTCAATGCGGAACTAATCACTCATTTCGATGAGAAACTGCCAAAAATTAACGTAGTACCACAAGACATCGGCCGGGTATTATTAAATGTGATTAATAATGCCTTTTATGCGGTCCAACAGAAAGCTAAAACTACAGCTTATAACTATAATCCAATGGTGGAGATAAGCACGGCTCGGCAAAATGGTTCGATCCTGATCTCGGTAAAAGACAACGGCAACGGCATCCCCGACCCGATCAAAGACAAGATCATGCAGCCTTTCTTTACAACTAAGCCAACTGGTGAAGGCACAGGACTGGGATTATCACTAAGTTATGACATCGTCAAAGTACATGGCGGCGAGATCACGGTTGAAAGCCAGGAAGGTGTCGGTACCGATTTCAAAGTGTTGTTGCCAGTTTTGAGTTAGGGTTTATTCCGGCAAAAGAGTAAAATTCGAACCACATCGAATGACAATTGAATGAGTCGATTTGAATCGATGTGATACAATGTAAGACACAGTCGAATTCCCGTCGGAAGTCACACCGACTCAAATCGACTCATTGCGCTTCAAATGAGATCATTCCGTATCAGTAATTACTTTATTGAAAATTTTGATTAAGGGGCTTGAGCGACTCGCGAATGAACGTCAGGTTAGCCTTGGCCCGGACCGTTGCGCTCGCACGAGAAAACGGCAAAGAAACGCAACAAGTCTTTATGGCCAGTCTGAAGAAATTTCAAAAATGCTGTTTGCAATGATCAGAAACCTTAACAATTGAAAAACATGAATTGAAGGTTAGTTCCTCTGGCTCATATCCGTTGGTTAGCGGACGCAGGTTCGAGTTCCGTTCCCACTATTTTCAAAGCAGAAAGCTTTCAGCGAAAAGTTGAAGGTTTTTTGTTTTTACTACAGACGGAGACCATAAGCATACTCGTAAACTTCGAACAGCCGGAGCGACCCGCAAAAAGCGGACGGGCAAAAACGATTATCTTAAAATGTTCCTGATATTTGATCTGCGTGAATCTCTTTTCATCCCATATTAACTTTTACGACGTGGCCGTCCTGGTAGTCCTAATTACCGGGTTGAATTTTGCTTTGCTGTTAGGGTTCACCAAAAAGATAAACCGCCCGGCAAACAGGTTTCTCGCCCTGGCTCTCGTGATGATGGTTGTGTGGATGATCCGTATTTTAGGCATAGATACGCGGTTGCCGTTGCAGTTTTCATTAGCGCTTGGCCCTCTTATCTATTTTTATGTACTGAAACTAACCCGGCCGGAATACAAGTTCAGCTGGAAGGACTTGCCGCATTTCGTCCCGGCATTATTGGAGCCGTTTGTATTACCCAACCGGGTGTTACCGTTCCTTACTTTTATTTCGGTTATTGCCTACCTGTATTTCTCGCACCAACTCATCCAACGTTTTTATCATCGCCAACAATTTACCGGCGGCGACCGTTACCGGTTTGAGTTGCGATGGCTGCATCGTCTCCTGGCTGGTTTAGGCCTATTGTGGTTGCTCTGGGTACCGCTTACCGCCGCAGTTTATTTTTATCATTTAGCCGCGCAGACTTATTATCTTTTTTATCTCAGTGTGGGTGCAATGCTGATCGGGATAGCTGCCGCAGCGCATTTAAGGCCTGATGGCGATGAACTTGCAGTAAAGCCATTACTCCCCGCCGGACTGAAGCAAAAAGGAACCTGGCTCAAAAAGGCCGTTCATCAAAACCGGTATTATGAGGATCCGGAATTAACCCTGAGTTCGTTGGGCGAAAAACTGGGGCTGCATACCCATGAGTTATCGCGGGTGCTTAATACCGTCCTCAAAAAAAGCTTTAACGACTTCATTAATGAATACCGCGTTAAGGACGTGATCCGCAAAATGCAGGATCCGGCTTATGACAACATCACCCTGCTGGGCATGGCCTACGACTCGGGCTTCAATTCCCAAAGCTCCTTCCATCGCATATTTAAAGAATTAACGGGCAAAACTCCCGCCGAATATAAAAAAGAGCTCTCAACTTATAAGTTGGGAGCCGGCTCACAGCCGGCCGCGGTAATTTCGATCCATGAAACCACACCAGATTGGTCAATCGAAAAATTAATCCGCAGCTTTATGTTAAGAAATTATCTCAAGATCGCCTTACGCAACCTCAGGAAAAGCAAGAGCTTTACCGCCCTTAACATCGTCGGCCTTGCTGCCGGCCTGGGTGTCAGTCTGCTGATCGTCCTGTACGTCACCGATGAGCTCAGTTACGACCGCTACAACGTCAACGCCGACCGCATCTATCGCATCGATGAGGATATCTACTTAAATGACACCCAGTACGACGCAGCCACCACTTCCAAATTTATGGGCCCCACACTCGTTGCTTCCTATCCGAAGATCGAGCAGATGGTGAGGTTCCGCAGCCCGGGCAACGAGTTGGTGAGAAAGGGCAACACCCATATCCTCGACCATCACTTCACCTTCGCCGACTCGACGATCTTCAACGTATTCACCCTGCCCATGGTCGCCGGCGACCCCAATACCGCCCTCAATGAGCCGAATGCTATCGTGATTGATGAAAGCGCCGCCCGCCGCTATTTCAACAGCACCGATGTCATCGGCCGCACGCTGGAGATTGGTGCTAACAATACACCCCTCAAGATCACCGGGGTAATCCGGGACATGCCGGAACAGTCCCAATTCCATTTCAGCTTCATTCGCCCCATCCGCGAAGCCTATAACTTTAATGACAACGGCGACAACGACTGGATAAGTAATGCATATTATACCTATATCCTTGCCCGGACCGGCACAACCCGGGCCGAGGTCCAGGAGGATGTAGACGAAGTCGTCAAACGCCATATCAACCCGGCACTCCGGCAATTTTTCCGCACTTCGGGCGCCGACCTCGAAAAAACGGGTAATCATTTCCGGTGCCCCATCTTCCCCCTCACCGACGTGCACCTCCATTCCAATAAGTCAGGCGAGCTCGAAGCCAACAGCAATATCCAGTTCGTATATATATTTTCCGTCATCGCGGTGCTCATCCTGCTGATCGCCTGCGTTAATTTCATGAACCTCAGCACCGCCCGCAGTGCTGGTCGCGCCAGGGAAGTGGGCATCCGCAAGGTCGCCGGATCCACAAAAGGGCACCTCATCATCCAATTCCTTACAGAGTCCACCCTGATCAGCCTTTTCTCGCTCGTCCTTGCCCTGGGCATTGCTGTCGTACTGCTGCCTATGTTCAATCAGCTTGCCGGGAAATCGCTAAATCCCGGCGTACTTTTCAGCGGCGGGTTCCTGGGGTTCCTCATCGTTTTGGCGCTGCTGGTGGGCTGTCTCGCAGGCAGCTACCCCGCCTTCTACCTTTCCTCCTTTCAGCCGGTCCAGGTATTGAAAGGAAAGATGGCCGCAGGTTTTAAAAGCAGTTGGCTGCGTAACAGCCTGGTGGTGTTTCAATTTTTTATTTCAATCGGCCTCATCGTCAGCACCCTGGTCATCTATCGCCAGTTGCAGTATATTCGAAATAAGGAAGTCGGTTTCAACCGGGAACAGGTACTCGTCATCCATGATACCTGGGCGCTCGGCCGGGACGGCACGACCCGTCTTCGCAATGACCTGCGTACCCTTGCCGGGGTCACCGACGCAACCGTCACGCCCGACCTCCCCACCGTCGATGGCCAGTATTGGCAGCAAGGCTGGTTCCCGGATGCCTCACTCGACGCCAGGAAGGCGATCCTCATGACCACGCTCCGGGTCGACGACCATTATGTTCCTACCCTCGGCATGCGGATCGTCAAAGGCCGCAACTTCGACCTCGCGCAATTTCCTACCGACTCCACCGCCATTATCCTCAACGAAGCCGCCGTAGCAGCGCTCGGCGTAAAGGACCCGCTCAAGCTGATCCTCTACAATCACGACGGCGACTACAAGCTGCTCACCTTCCATGTCGTCGGCGTCGTAAAGGATTTCAACTACAACTCCATGCACGACAAGATCCACCCGCTTATCATGTTGTTCAACACGTTTAATTGGAGCAACATGGCCGTCCGCTTCCGCACGAATGATGTTCCCGGTCTCGTCCGGCAGGTGGAAGGTAAGTTCCATGCCGTTAAGCAGGGAGTACCCTTCAACTACAGCTTTATGGATACCGACTTTGATAACCTGTATCACGCCGAGCAGCAAACCGGCCGCATATTTATCATCTTCGCTATTTTCGCCATCCTGATTGCCTGCCTGGGTCTGTTCGGCCTGGTTACCTACGCTGCCGAACAGCGCACCAAGGAGATCGGCATTCGCAAAGTACTCGGTGCCTCCGTCAGTAATATCGTCAGCCTCATCAGCAAGGACTTCACGATGCTCGTAGGGGTCGCTGCGCTTATCGCCTTTCCGGTCGCATGGTGGGCCATGTACAAATGGCTCGGTACGTTTGCCTATCGTACGGAGATCAGTTGGTGGATATTTCTGCTGGCAGGCGCTGTCGCCTTGGTCATTGCCCTTTTGACGGTTAGTGTTCAGACCGTGCGTGCTGCCCTCGCTAACCCCGTAAAATCCCTCCGAAGCGAATGATCGTGGGCCATTGAAGCCAATTTAATTCATTATCCTGCCAAATGTTTCAAATCTTTAAAATAGTTCGATATCCTTCCTCTACGGGCTGCTTTAAAATCGATAAAAATACTTAACCTTGGGGAAGTCAAACCCCAAGAAATTTTGATGTTAAATTTGTGAGAGTACTCGCAGGGAATCGACAAAATGGTTCGAGTTTAGTCCGACTGGGGAGCAGAATCGAACTGCCGGCCTTAGGGTTACGAGTAATTTGGCAGCACTAAATATATTTAAGTACAAACTGCGTTTGTGATTTGCTAAGGCCAGTTTATCAACAATTTTTCAGACTTCAAAATTTATGGTGACGGTTTAAAATAGTTTGAAATCAATTTTTATTCTTGTTTTGTTCCCGGAGGCCAGACCACTTTACTGGCTTTGGGGTTGCTGATGTCTTTGCCTTTGAGTAATTCCGCGTAGTTGGTCAGTTCAAATTTTTTGCCGTTCAGGCTCGTGAAGTCCGGCGACAGGATCATATTCAGTTCTGTCTGCCTGTGCTTGCTGACGGTAGAGTTCTGTCGGGCCTTTGAAACCGGATTATTATGGATACAAATTTATTCTTGACGGAGCAACTATACTTGACCCCAATAATTTTCAAATACGAAGAGATTGGTTGGGCTATGAAAGTGTTTTGCTGATGCCCGGCAAAGAAACGGATTTGTATATTTCCAAAGATGTTCCAAAAGGCACGTTGTCAAAAGTTTGGTATGATTCTCCCTCTCTTGGTTTTAAGCGCAGAATTTATGTTTATACGCCACCAGGATACGAAGCCAGCACTAAAAAATACCCGGTATTGTACTTGCTTCACGGGGGAATGAACGATGAGGATACCTGGCTTTCAATGGGAAGGGTTAATGTAATTATGGACAACCTGATAGCTGAGGGAAAAGCCAAGCCCATGATTGTTGTAATGCCCAATGGCAATCCTGATCAGGCAGCTGTATCTTTTGAGTCATATCCTTATACCCCTGACCCTAAACTTGTCGGCCCGGAGCCTATGAACATGGCGAACGGATATTTTGAAGCAAGCGTTATTAAGGACATAGTACCTTTCTTCGAAGCCAATTATAAGGTTTTGGCAAACAGGGAAAACCGGGCGATAATTGGATATTCTATGGGAGGTGGTCAAACCCTGGAAATTATGATGGGTAATCCAGCCTTTTTTAACTATTTCTGCTTATTTGCTCCTTCACCATGGGCTTTATCTTCTGTTAAAGAAAAAGATTACAAAGCATTGAAAGCAGCAAACCCGAAAAATGTATGGATAGGCATTGGTCTTGAAGACCCGGTGCATGCAACAGTAACTAATGATTTGGTCCCCTCATTGAAAAAATATGGAATCAACAACTATCTAAAGGAGGTACCAGGAGGACATGGTTGGACAAATTGGCGGATACTTTTTTCAGATTGTGTCCCTACACTTTTTAAATAAACGATTTGCTAAAGAGACAGTGGTCAGCTGGCTCATCAACAAATTTTAATTAAAAATAGAAGCGAAGGTAGGCTGAATTCCTTTGGCCTCCCGAAAATATCTACTACTGAATTTAAACACATCTATCTGAATTGAATTCGAACCAACAAAATTATTGCGGCCAAGGTTTTGATATTTGTCGCCAAGCGGTTCTCGAGTTTAGTCCTGCCCCCGCTACAAGCAAGAGATTGTTTAAGGTCGGCCCTTTTTTTTACTATAATTCCCACGTTTTTGTATCCACAATAGATGAACATCAGGTTGATTACTGCGGTAAATCTGGCTTTATTTCAAAAAAAGGGAAGAAATACCGGATTTGCGATTTTGGAACGGTAACGGTTATTCATTTGCCTAGAGTGCTTTCAATACCCTTTATGGCCACATCCAGATGACTTAAGTCTTCCAAAAAATTGACATTTGTCCCCTTCCCTCTATGTATATTTCGGTGAACATTGCTTTATTGGGTGCAGACATAGCCCCAAAGAACAATTTCCTATCTTCGTATGAATGGATTACGACATACTTAAAATGGCAATAAACGATATAGTCCTCCTGCCCGAGGACGATTTTTGCCTTTTAAGCACTCAGTTAGTCCGAAAGGAGCTGAAAAGGAGAGAGCCACTGCTTATGCAGGGAAATGTATGCCGATCCTTCTTTTTCGTCGAGAGCGGATACCTCTGCACTTGGTACAATAAAGATGGAATTCGCATCAATCAGAGCTTCACGTTTGAAGGCGGCTTTACCTCTGTCATCAAAAGTTTACGTGGACATACGCCCTCAGAGTTAACTATAGAAGCAGGCGAAAAATCCATTGTCTGGATCATTAAGCTGGACGCACTGTCAGATAAGGTCTTATCACATCCTCTATTAGCCAGGTTCGTCAAAAAGGTGGCCTTAAGGCTACTGCTTTCTGCCGAATCGCATAATAACCTGCTGAAACTACATGCTCCATCCGACCGCTATTTATATATTGTACAAAACGAACCAGAATTATTGCAACGAATATCACTTTCCCAAATTGCATCCTATCTCGGTATAGCACGTGAAACATTAAGTCGTATCCGGACTAAAATTGCTTAAACCTGTGACTTTAATCACAGGTACGGATTAATTGGTATAATGAACTTTGCCATTCAACATAATCAAACTATGGAATGGTATCATTATCTGGCTGTATTTTTTTCAGCCGTATTTTTTTCTAATGCGGTCCCTCACCTCGTTAATGGTGTATCTGGCGACAAATTTCCAACTCCCTTTGCCAAACCCCGTGGCAGAGGCTTATCCTCCCCTTTGACCAATGTCTTATGGGGCTTGTTAAACATCTTAATAGGCTACATATTATTCCAAATAAGTCGGATGAACGGCGATAACAACATATCGCTGGTGATATTTTTTGTTGGGTTTGGTGCCAAAAGCGTAGGATCGGCTATTAATTTTCAAAAGAAAGACAAAGAATAAGGCTAACTGGTGGAGAATCCGGTGAGATTGACCATGCTATTCCGTGTCCTTTTGACCAATGGATCGTGTAAGAGAGAGTATGGCTAAGTGCTTGAAATCAATTAACTACCCTGGTCAAAGTGTGACGAACAATCTGGTCAACCTATTCAGGAAAGTTGTGTTCAACAGCTCCGTTTTCCCCACGAAAGGCGGGGGTTAAGCAGTCGGCGCTTTAC
>JAFDZK010000076.1 GCA_018267005.1 Bacteroidota bacterium | reverse complement strand
AATAACGTAAGCGGCCCGCGCTGCAGGGTATGTTATAATAAGTTTGAAAATATCCTCGGGCAAAGTCACCCGGAAGATGCTATCAACATGTTTAAAAGCAATGGCATTCCACGCGATCCGATACTGATCGCCGGCAACTGGATCAGGGGCGGGGGACCGAGCAAGACCGGCGGCGGTATTATGCTGGGCGATAACGGCGGTTCGTATCAAATAGCCAGGGATAATATTCTCGTCAATCCGGGTCAATATGGTATGGCTATATCGGGCGGCGACCACCTTTCTATCATCAATAATAAGATATATGCCAAAGGCCAGATCTTTACCAATGTGGGCCTGTATATCTGGGCGCAGGCCGATGCCGCCTGCTCGATGGACGAGATCAGGGACAACCAGGTAAACTGGACCAGCAGCAACGGCGAGCAGAACTGCATATGGAACCAGGGCAATTGCGGCGACGTGAACGGCTGGAAAACCAATACCACCGAAGCAAAGATCGACGAATCGCTGCTGCCTAAACAGCTGCTGACGCCATCCGCTTTATAGAAGCCCGCGCCTTTTCTTACGACGCATCCCTTTCATTGCGGCACAACGCTACTCTAAACCTGCCGCATTCAGCCCTGTAAGGGTATGTTTTTCCGCAAATATTTTTATGTATTAAAAATATGCGTAAAAACACGTATCAAATACCGTGTTAACACTACCATTTTTCTCCAGGGCTATCCCCAATTTTGATACCGGGTAAGTTAAATAAATATGATTATTACAACCGTGTTGATGTTATGGGGCCGCAGACAGATCATCTACCTGCATTATGCCTGCGCCGAGGCCCTGTACCTGTTAACCGGCATGTAAGCGGGTAGCATAGAAAACATGTCCTGATGGATGGTTTTGTACCCCTCTGATGAGGCAACGGGACAGTAGTTAGGGTCTAAAATGTCCTGCTTGTTTGGTAGCGGCCGTTGCCGTCGGGCAACGGCCAGTCTGCCACTTCAAAAAGGGCGGCATCGTTCTGAATTTATTAACCTCTCATAGATCATTTGTCCTGTGCCTGCCCGGGCATACCATTTCAGCTGGTAACCAGGATTGATGGTTAATAGTTAGTTTAGTTTAGTGGATAGCGCAGCCGTTACGCGAGGTAACGGCTGTTTTTTTATCATTTAGACAGCAAGTCCGAAAGTCCGCGAAGTCCGAAAGATTAATTTGGAAGACCAAAGACTTTACTACTCATACTCAAATCCATTTCCCTACAAACTGCCCGAAAGCATCTTTATACTGATCGCCGATGGTGATGAGCGTTTTACCGATCTGAACTGAATTTTTGGTCATGGACGTGATCTTGTCCAATGCTACGATGAACGAGCGGTGCACCCGCATAAACCGTTTGGCGGGCAATTTTTCTTCCAGCGCTTTCAGGCTCGTAAGCGACAGCAGCGCTTTTTCCGAGGTTTTCAGGTGCACCTTCACATAATCCTTCAGCCCTTCGATGTATAAAATGTCGTCGAGCGCGATCCGCACCAGTTGATATTCCACTTTCAGGAACAGGTATTGTTCGTCGGCCTGCCCGGTTTCGGCCGCAGGATCAGGCGCAGAAGCCGCGCCGCCGGATTTGTTTACCAGTACGCTGTAGTTGTACGCTTTTTGAGCTGCCCGCAGAAATTCTTCGTAGTTAAATGGCTTTAACAGGTAATCAAGCGCGTCGACCTTATAACCTTCGAGCGCAAATTGATTATAAGCTGTAGTAAATATTACCCGCGGCTTATCCGCGCCGGTGCCGAGAACGCGCGCCAGTTCGATACCGTTCAGGTCGGGCATCTGGATATCGAGGAAGATCACATCGATCTTTTGTGAATGCAGCGCCTTGAGCGCCTCGACCGCGCTGGAAAACTTTCCCACCAGGTTAAGGAACGGCGTCTGTTCGATAAACTTGCTCACCAGGCCAAGGGCCAGCGGCTCGTCGTCTACGGCAATACAATTCAGGGTCATGACAGGTCGATGGTTAGGTGAACTACGTATTCGTTTTGTTCATTGGCCTCGTTAATGTCCAACTGGTATTTGCCCGGATAAAGCAGGTCGAGCCGGCGGCGGGTGTTTACCAGGCCTATACCGCTATTGGTATCTAAGCTAACACTATTGTCCCTTATTATCGAATTTTTTACGGTCAGGTCCAGCGTCTTATCTTTTTGTTCCACTACAATGCCGATACGGCTTTGCTGTGTTGCGCTTACGCCGTGTTTGAAGGCATTTTCGACAAAAGGGAGGAAGATCATCGGCGCCAGCGGAACATCCTTCAGGTTGGCAGGCGTTTGTATGTTTACTTTAACCACATCTGTCAGCCGTAGCTGCATCAGAGCGATATAATCTTTTACAAATGCGATTTCCTGGCTCAGCATGGTGTGGCCCTGCTGTGTATCGTACAGCAAATAACGCATCATGCGCGACAACTGATGAATGGCTTTACCCGCCACCTCGGCATCGACGAGCGTAAGCGCATAAATATTGTTAAGCGTGTTGAAAAAGAAATGCGGGTTGATCTGCGCTTTCAGAAACGACAGTTCGGTGGTTACCTTATCCTTCTCAAGCTCTTCGCGCTCCTGTTTGTCTTTTTGCCACTTTTGAATAACTGTTACGCTCGTGCTTGCTCCGATTACCAACGTGATGATAATTAAAAGGCCGATATTCAAGTGATTATCATCGCCGCGGTGTCTTTTGGGCAGAGGACCGGCCTTGCGAAATGCCTCGCTAAACAAGCGATGCAGGTTGAATAATTGATCAAGATAGCTGCTCACAAGCAGTATCCCTGCCGCTATACATACGAGGAAAAGAAAATAATAGCCTACGCGGTTTTTTAATAGGAACGTTGGAACCAGGACAGCTGAATTTAAATAATACCCCGCCACCAGCATGCCCAACAGCAAAGACTGTTTTATCCAGTACTGGTACGGAATGGTAATGTTTGAAAAAAAAGGTTGGTAAAAAACCACCGCCCATCCAAATACTGCCCATATCAGGATGTGGATCAGAATAGTTATCAGGCGGCTTTTTGACCTTATCATTTAGCGATTAATCTACGGCTGTTTTATTTAAAATGTAATAAACCGGTTACAATATTACATTTCAAACGCCAGAAAGTAAACTGAAACCGCCCGGCGTCAGTTTTTTGCCGACGAAGATCGGTTTGCAGTCGTTAAAAACGCTATTTATTGATTCCCCATAAAGCAGCGCGTCCTCGTAGGGTAAAACGGCAATCTTATCTATACATATTTGCCGCCCGTCTATTTCATTTTTTAATATTTCAGCGATGCGGTTGATTTGTGCCGGGTTATTTACTGAGCACATGAAGATCAGGTATTTATTATCGGCATTATTACTCATTGTTTCCGCCAACGTATTTGGCCAGGCAGGGCGGCAGGTGACCGGCGTGATCAAAGACACTACAGGTATGACCATACCGGGCGCGGCCGTCAAGATATTGATGGGCAAGGACAGCCTGCAAACCGCTACTGATGTCAACGGAAACTTTAGTTTCGGTGCGGTTCCGGTCAACCAGTTTAGCCTGGTGGTATTTTCGGTGGGCTATGCCCCTATCAAACGGCGTTATACCCTGGCCCCCGGGAATACTACCGCCGTGCTGGCGCCCATTGTTTTAAAAAGCGACGCCATTGCGCTTAAAGGCGTAACGATAACCGATGTAAACGCAGTCAAGATCAAAGAGGACACAATAGAATACGCTGCCGCGGCTTACAAGGTGCGCGAAGGCGCTGCGGTGGAAGACGTGATTAAAAAAATGCCGGGTATGGATGTCGACGCGAACGGTAACATTACAGCGCAGGGCAAGAACGTAAGCAAGGTCCGTTTGAACGGAAAGGATTACATGGCCGGGGATGTAACCAGTCTTACGCGTAACCTGCCCGCCGACCTGGTGCAGAACATACAGGTTATAGACGACTATGGCGACCAGGCAAACATTACCGGCATTAAGTCCGGCGATCCGCAAAAGGTATTAAACATCAATATCCGGAAGGATAAAAACCACGGCTATTTTGGCCAGGGAACGGTAGGTGGCGGCCGCGACGCCATCCCTGAGGTCGATGGGACCAAAGATGGCGACCGTTATATCGCATCGGCTAACGTATTCAGTTTTGATGGCAATCGCCAGGTAGCCGTATCGGGCAATCTGAACAATACCAATACCAACCTCTTCAATTTCGGGGGCGGAGGTCCCGGCGGCAGGAGAGGCGGCGGGCCTCCCGGCTTATTCGGCGGCAACCAGAACGGCATTACGACCGCCCGTTCCTTCGGCTTTAATTACCGTGACAACTGGGGCAAAAAAGTCACCGTTTACGGAAGCTATAGTTTTGCAGATAACTCGGTATACACCATTTCCAAAACCTTCCAGGATAACCTGTCGGGCCAGCTGCCATCGACGCAGAATAGCAACAGTACCGAAAACGATCAGAATATCAACCATCGTTTTAACTTCAATATCGAATACAAGCCGGATACGATTAACTATTTTAAGTTTATCCCGACTTTCTCTTACGGAGGCGTCCACACCAATGAGACGGCAGCGAGCACGCTTGCCGAGAATACAAATGGCGCCTTGCTTTCGGATTATACACTTAACTTATTGTCGCATTCATCGGCTCCGAATTTAGGAGGCAGCGTACTGTACAACCACCGGTTTGGAAAACGCGGACGTAACTTCAGCGTGCTGGTTACAGGCGGGACCACAACGTACAACCAATACCAAAACCCGGTTTACAATTACCTGGCCGGCAAAGCTAATGCGCCGATAAACCAGCAGATAAATACCGACAGCCGGACGGATAGCGCGGGCGTTTCGTTATCGTACCTGGAACCGCTAGGTAAAATATCGTATATAGAGTTTAATTACGCGTATCATAACGCGCATACTACCGCCGACAAGCTGACGGATACACTTACCGATCTTGGTGCAATAAACCGCGATCCTGACCTGAGCAACGATTACAGCTTCAATTTTATCACCAACCGCTTTGGCGTGAACTACCGTGTAATCGATAAGAAATACAACTTTACGCTGGGTGTTGCAGGGCAGCCAAGCTTGCTGGAAGGATCGTCGTCCATTACAGCGCCAACGAATAAAACTACGTTCAATTTCTCGCCGGTAGCGCGTTATGTCTATAATTTCTCGCGCAGTCAAACGCTGACCGTCAATTACCAGGGCGCCAGCAATTCGCCGACCTATAACGAGCTGCAGCCCGTCGTCGACTTTTCGAACGCCAGCTACCCGGTCGAGGGTAACCCGGACCTGTTGCCGGAATATAATAACACGTTCAGCATCCGGTATAATAAGTTCAACTTTGCGTCGGGGAACGTATTTTTTTCCAACATTAACTTTACGCAAACGGATAACAAGATCGTAGCGAATACGGTTACTTATCCGCGTAACTATGCCAAAGACCCCGCTGCGACGGATCCAAAGCTGGCCGGCGCGATCCTGACGAGATACCAGAACGCTTCAGGCTTTTACAATGCTTCGGCTTTTTACCTGTTCGCCAAGCCCTGGGAAAAGCGCAAATACACCTTGTTCATCAACGGTAATATATCGTACAATAACAATATATCGTACCTGAGCACGATCGACTCATCGACCTTTAATGAGACTACGCAAAAGAATATCGCCAAGAACCTGGTGCTGACGCAGGGAGCACGTTTCAGGGTCGATATCACCGACATAATCGACGCCGAGGTGAATGGCAGCTACAGCGTCAACTATTCTAATAACTCCGTTCCTGAGGCCAACGTGAATAATAATTTCCGTACCATCACATTCGGGGCCAACGGCAAGCACTATATCTTCAAAGACTGGACGCTGAGCTACGATTACACCAAAACCATATATGAAGGGTATAAGGGCGCAACCAACCCCAATATCCTGAATACTTATGTCGAGCGCCGGTTCCTGAAAGGCAATGTCGGTACGCTGCGATTTTCGGTGAACGATGTATTCAACCAGAATACGGGTTTTACTTCGACACAAACGGCCTATTCTATTTCTCAAAGCAATGTGAACCGCCTGGGACGATATTATCTGCTGACGTTTACGCTAAGGCTGCAAAAATTTGCCGGCCAGGCGCCAACGGGGCCGGGCGGTTTCCGCAGGTTTGGCGGCCCGCCCCCGGGCGGACCGAGCGGGGACGGGAACTAATAGTTGTAAATATTGCAGTGGTTATAATAATGATATATCGGCGCAAAATAACTACTACAACCACTTCAGCTATTACAATCCTTACAACTTTTACAAAAACCTTTCCATCCCTGGGAAAGATGGTAAGCAGGCATGAGATTGCTTAATTTAGTTGAGCGTCCCGGCATAACCGCCGGGATGTTTTTATTTCCCGTGAAGCTGCTCAGCTATCTGGTCGACCGTGTATTCGAGGTATTTCTTTGCACGGTCGATGTAGTCCGGACCGTCTTCGATCAGTTCTCCAAGTATTGATTTGCCGTTCTCCTTTTCTTTGGTCAGGTAATAAATGCCGTATCCAACCGCCGCCCCGATGACCATAAATTTTAATATGCGCATAAACAATACGTTAATCAGAAATAAAATTACAAAAATGATGCCTGTGATTGTCAAATGACTAATGAAATTTTTAACGAAAATTTTGATCACCTTGCTGCTGAAATAAAAAAGACGCCCGGTAATACCGCCGCGTCTTTTCGGGTTTAATCTATTAATGAGGGCGCTTAAATCATATTGTGTCTGTTTGACGCGTTAAATCTAATACATAACGACGGAAAATCAATAGAAATTGTATCATTCCTGTGACATTGACATAAATAATTGTAACCAGTAATTTTTTAACCAGCTATAGGCTGTTTTTGCCGCTGATTTGTTAATATTTGCTTAATGAAGGTTTTGCAGTTCACTATCCCCGTAGCGCACGACAAAAGCGTCATTGTGCAGCATGACCAGATGCAGCACTTTTATCCCCATTTGCACCGCCACAAGGAAGCACAGGTGACCTGGATACAGGAAGGCGAAGGCACATTGATAGCGGGCAACAATATGCATGTTTTCGGACCGGGCGATATTTTCCTGATCGGCGCCGACCAGTCGCACCTGTTTAAAAGCAACCCCGAATATTTTAGTCAGGGGAATGCAAAAAGCGTACAGGCCCTGACCGTCTTTTTCAACCCCGGCGGCATACTACACGCACTTTTTGAGCTTCCTGAAATGCGGGCAATGAAGGATTTCCTGCAGCAATACCGGCAGGGTTTCAGGCTGCCGGATGAATATGCTGTTAAAGTGTCGGGCATTATGCTCAACATCCAAAATACGTCCGGCACGGAAGAGATCGTGAATTTCCTGCAGTTGCTGCAGGTTTTGCAATCGGTGAAACCTGCGCCAGAGCCCTTGTCGGCGGCTGGTATTTCAAAAGAAATAACGGAAAACGAGGGCATCCGCATCAGCAATATTTACAACTACATCCTGCAACATTATAGCGAGGACATTACGCTGGAAGACGTGGCCCGCGAAGCCTGCATGACGCCGCAGGCATTTTGCCGGTATTTTAAGAAGCATACCAGGCAAACGTTCGTGTCATTCCTGAACCAGATGCGCATCAACGAGGCCTGCAAAAAGCTGACGGGCAATAAATACGAAAGTATTTCGGTAGTTGCTTACAAATGCGGCTTTAACAGCATCACCAACTTTAACCGTGTATTCAAAGGCGTTGTCGGCCGCTCGCCGCGGGCGTATGTCGACAATTATTTCAATAAGGTGAGTTTGGGATAAGGACTGAATTAAATGTCATATTTACGATAATTCCCTTAAATTAACGCCGTCAAAAAACCTGGAATGAGAACTACCCTTGCTTTTGTACGGCATGGCATCGTCCTGCTGTTATTCTTATTTGGTACAGTTGCACATGCTTTGGTTATTTCGTATAAAACGCAGCCCGGCGGTGTGATCTTCAAGCTCGATAAAGGCATGATGCAGGTAAAAATTTGCAGGGCCGATGTTATAGAAGTGCGTTACACCATTTTTGACAAATTTGACGATAAGGCTTCGTTGGTGGTCAATAAAAAATGGGCATATCCAGTGTTTAAAGTCTCTCCTGCAAAGGATGGCTATGTAATTACTACCGGCAGGCTGACAATTTTGATCAGCAAGGCCACCAACGCCATCCGATATGAGGATATACACGGCAACGAGATATTATCTGAAAGCCAAAACGACAATAAAATGATCACGCCGGCAACCATTGCCGGCATCGCTACCTATAATGTAAGTACCGAATTTAATTCGCCGAAAGACGAGGCCCTGTACGGTCTGGGCTGCCATCCTGTCGATACGCTTTCTATCAATTACAAGGGCCGCAACCAGGACATGGCCATCCGTTATATGACCGGCGCAATACCCGTATTACTATCTACGCGCGGTTACGGGTTGATGTGGGATAATTACTCGGCCTCCAATTTTCATGGGGCGGAAGATGACAACACCAAATTCAAATACGTGTCCGAGAGCGGTAAGCAGGTCGACTATTATTTCTTTTACGGGCCCTCGTTCGACCAGGTGATCAACCTGTACCGGATTACCACGGGCAAAGCGCCGATGTTCCCCAAATGGGCCTACGGGCTGTTCCAGTCGCAGGACCGGTACATGAGCCAACAAGAAGTGCTGTCGGTAAAGGACAATTACCGCAACAACCACATCCCGGTGGACGTGATCGTGCAGGACTGGTACTATTGGGATCCTTTCCCGATCGGTATCCACGAGATGAATCCGACGCGCTATCCTGACCCGAAAAAGATGGTTGATGAGTTGCACAAGGCGAATATCCACGGCATGATCTCCATCTGGCCGGTATTCGGCAAAGGCACGAATAATTATGATGCTTTGAAAAAAATGGGCGGGCTAACCTCCATTACCTGGGATAACGTGGTTACGCATACGTTCGACACCTATTATGATGCACACAATCCCAAAGCGCGCGAATTATATTGGGTCCAGGCGCGAGACAGCCTGGTAAAACGATTTGGCTGGGACGCATGGTGGGTCGACCAGTGTGAGCCGGATAACGGAACATTGCTGGATGAGCGCCGCAAAGCAAATTTCTATACTGGCAAAGGCATCGACTATTTCAATACCTATTCGCTGGAGCATTCCGAAGGCATTTACCACGGCTGGCGCAGGGATATACCGGGCAAACGCGCCTTTTTTCTGATACGGCAGTCATTTGCCGGCGAGCAGCGCAACGCGGCCACGCTATGGTCGTCGGACATCTTCTGCGGTTTCGGCGCTTTCAAAAGCCAGGTACCGCAGGGTATAAACGCATGTGCCTCAGGCATACCCTACTGGACGTCGGACATCGGCGGCTACCAGTACCACTGGCAAGCGCCTGATTGGTCGAAACCCGAATTCCGCGAATTGTTCACGCGCTGGTTCCAGTTTGGCGCGTTTTGCCCGGTATTCCGTATTCATGGCAAAGGCGAGCGGGCATTATTTTCCAAAAACTGGGACGAACAAACCAAAGCCATCCTGCTGAAGTATGATAAGCTGCGTTACCGCCTGCTGCCATACATTTACTCGTTGGCCGGCAAAACCACGCTGGAAAATTATACCATGATGCGCTCGCTGGCCTTTGATTTTAGGAATGATACGAACATCCAGAGTATTCCTGACGAATACATGTTCGGTCCGGCCTTTTTGGTGAACCCGGTCACCGAACAGGGCGCTGTATCACGCAAAGTTTACCTGCCCAAAGCCACCTGGTACGATTTCCGCACAGGCGAGAAGCTGAAGGGCGGACAAACTTTGAATGCAGGCGCGCCCATAGACGTGATGCCGCTGTATGTGCGCGCAGGTTCCATCGTCCCGATGGGGCCGGAAGTGGAGTACGCCACGCAAAAAACGAACAAGCCCATAGAGGTACGCATTTACCCCGGCGCCAACGGCAGCTTTACTGTTTATGCGGACGAGAACGACAATTATAACTATGAGAAGGGTAAATATGCCACTTATACTTTTACCTGGAACGATAACCAACGCAGGCTGACCATCTCCGATACCAAAGGCAGCTACGCCGGTATGCCCCAAACGCACCGTTTTAATATCGTTTTGGTAAACGGGAGCCACGGCGCGGATGAGGGTGTGACCGGGAAGCCGGATAAGGAAGTTACTTATAAGGGGACAGCCGTAACAGTGAAATTATAGCCCCTTTCTTTTGAAAAAGCGGTTGGGAGAGGCCTGTAATATTTTTATACGCGTCTCGATTTATTCCGCAAAATTTATTTCTTTGTAAAAGCCAATTGTCAGGTCTGCGGTTGTAGGGTATCAGACCGGGCTAAATAAACAATTAAACCCGCTTATGTCCAAAAAAAACAACCTGGTTGCGGTTGCCCTCGTCACGTCCCTGTTCTTCCTATGGGGAATATCGCTCAATCTCAATTCGATCCTCGTACCGCACCTCAAAAAAGCCTGCCAGCTTACCGACCTGCAATCTGCTTTTGTCGATTCGGCTTATTACATAGCTTATTTTATTATTGCTATACCGGCCGGCCTGTTCATGCACAAATACGGATATAAAAGCGGCATCGTGCTGGGCCTGCTGTTATTTGCTCTAGGCGCCTTCCTGTTTTACCCCGCAGCGAATATGCGTGTTTATGGCTTTTTCCTATTTGCTTTGTTCATCATCGCAAGCGGATGCGGCATGCTGGAAACGGCGGCTAACCCTTACATTAATAACCTGGGCGATCCGGAACACGCGACATGGCGTATCAATTTTGCGCAATCGTTTAATGGACTGGCGGCTTTCCTGGCGCCTATGATCGGCGGTACTTTTATTCTATCGGGCAAAAACCTTACTGCCGCCCAGGAACATGCCATGACTGCCGGGCAACTTAACAGTTACCTGCAGGGTGAGTCGAACGCGGTAAAAATTCCTTATATCGTTATCGCCCTCGTTGTCCTGTCGGTCGCTATACTTTTCTGGCGAACCAAACTGCCGGATATCAAAGAGCATAGCGAAGAAGGAGATACGCAAACTGACTGGGGCTCAATCTTCAGCGAGAGAAACCTTGTGCTTGGCGTGGGCGGGATATTTTTTTATGTCGGTGCACAGGCTGCTGTAACCAGCTTTTTTATCCGCTATTCCAAATTCGTTGGCGCCATACAGGAAAAAGAAGCGGCAAGCATGCTGGCCCTGGCTATGCTCGGTTTTATGATCGGCCGTTTTGCGGGCAGCGTTGCTATGCGTTTTGTTCGCCCGGTAGTTTTGCTGGTTACTTACAGTATCATCAATTGCGGGTTACTGGTATTAGCCTATACGCTCGACGGCCGGTTTTCGGTGTACGCCATTATGGCCGTTCCGTTCTTTATGTCCATCATGTTCCCAACTATTTTCTCCCTAAGCATCAGGGGGCTGGGCGAAAAGACCAAGAAAGGCTCTTCGCTGCTTATTATGGGTATTGTCGGCGGGGCGGTTATCCCATTGCTGTTGGGCCGCGTTTCGGACATGAGCAATATTCGTATAGCCTACCTGATGCCGATCATTTGCTTTGCTTACATCTTCTATTTCGCACTAACCAATATTCGTGTTAAATCTGTTCCGCAACAGGCCATAAGTCACTAATCATGATCAGGAAAATCTCAATCGCATTGATGGTGCTGATATGTTCAGCATCCATAGCATCGGCTCAAAAAAAGCGCATCGGCAACGAAACCGCGGCGCAAAAGAAAAAGCGTATGGAATGGTGGACCGACGCCCGGTTCGGCATGTTCATTCACTGGGGATTGTACTCGCTGGGCGCGCGGCACGAGTGGCTGAAGCACAACGAGCACATGACCAACGAGGAGTACGAAAAGTACTTCAAACGCTTTGACCCCGATCATTTCGACCCGCATAAATGGGCACGGGCGGCAAAAGCGGCCGGGATGAAATATGCCGTGCTGACAACCAAACACCACGAAGGTTTTTGCCTGTTCGATTCGAAATATACCGACTATAAAGCCATGAACACGCCGGCTCACCGTGACCTGGTAAAGGAATATGTGCAGGCCTTCAGGGAAGAAGGTCTGAAAGTTGGTTTCTACTATTCGTTACTCGACTGGCACCACCCCGATTACACGGCCGATAGCGCTTATCCATTAACACAAGTGGATACCAGCCAGGCTAACTACGACAGGATAAACAAGGGACGTGATATGAACAAATACCGCGAATACCTGCGCAACCAGGTGCGGGAACTGATGACCAATTACGGCAAGATCGATATCCTGTGGCTGGACTGGTCGTGGGACAAAGGCTCCAGACACGGCAAATGGGGCAAGGATTGGGATGCCGTAAACCTGTTGAAAATGGTGAGGCAGTTGCAGCCCGGCATCATTGTGAACAACCGCCTCGGTTTATACGAATACAGCGACGGTGGCGATTTTGAAACCCCCGAACAGATAGGCACTAAGGAACTGGACAAATACAGGGGGCATACTTTTGAAACCTGCCAGACTTTTTCGGGCTCGTGGGGTTATTACCGTGATGAAAATACATGGAAAACACATCGGCAGCTACTTGATCTGCTGATCAGCTCGGTAAGCAATGGCGGTAATTTGATATTGAATGTTGGCCCGACCGCGCGCGGAGAATTCGATTACCGCGCCACCAACGCGCTCGACAGCATGGCCTATTGGATGCATGCCAACAGCCAGGCTATTTATGATTGTACCTATGCGCCGTCCAGCTATAAAGTTCCTGAAGGCACGAAGCTCACTTATAATCCTAAGACAAAAAAATTGTATATAATGTTATATGACTACCCTGCCGATGGCAGATTAAAACTGCCGGGATACGCCGGTAAAGTGAAATACGCACAATTCCTGAACGATTACTCGGAGCTGAAGTATTCGGATAACGGCGGCGATACGGAGCTGAAATTACCTAAAATGAAACCGCCGTACGATATACCGGTAGTTGAGCTGGATCTTTAAGATATATACCTATGAAAAGATACAGTTTGGCGCTTGATCTGAAGGATGATCCGGCTTTGATTGCGGAGTACGAGGAGTACCATCGCGATGTTTGGCCCGAAATAAAAAAAAGTATTCTTGATTCCGGCATTACAAATATGGAAATTTACCGCGCCGGCAATCGCTTGTTCATGGTGATGGAAACGGACGAGTCCTTTAGCTTTGGCCGCAAGGCAGCGATGGACGAAGCCAATCCTAAAGTACAGGAGTGGGAGCAATTGATGTGGAAATTCCAGCAGGCCATACCCGGCTCGAAACCCGGTGAAAAATGGGTTTTGATGGATAGGATATTTGAGTTGAATGGTTGATTTGGTTGACTGGAGTTGATTTAATTATCTGTGGAGTCAATCCAAATCCGTGTAATCACAACTCAATCTGTGTAATCGGTTAATATGAATAATTACCTAAGGATACATCCCCACGATAATGTACTCGTCGCCCTCCGCGACCTGGAACAGGGGACTATCATCGATTTTGAAGGGCAAGCTTTTCCTTTAGTTGACCGGGTGGGGGCCAAGCATAAATTTACGCTGACAGAGCTTCGTCCGTATGATTCGATATTTATGTATGGTGTGCTGGTGGGTAAAGCGACGAAAGATATTGCCAAAGGCGGATTGATCTCGACCGAAAATATTCATCATGCCTCCAGTGAATTCCATTTGGGCAAACGCAAACTCGACTGGCACAAACCTGATACATCAAAGTTTGAGGGCCGCACTTTTATGGGCTATCACCGTGCTGATGGCTCGGTGGGGACAGGCAACTATTGGTTAGTGATACCGCTGGTGTTTTGCGAGAACCGCAATATCATGGTTTTGAAAGAAGCGCTGGTCGATAAGCTCGGTTATAAAAAAGCGAAAACTTACGAAAGTGAGGTCGATCAACTGATGAGCCTGTACCGTGCCGGCAAATCGACCCAGGAGATATTGAGTGCAGATATGCAGGTTTCTGCTGAAAAGGCCGATACCAAAAGACTCTTCAAAAATATAGATGGCATCAAATTTTTGACTCACGATATGGGCTGCGGTGGCACGCAACAGGATTCACGCGCTTTGTGCGGTTTGCTGGCCGGTTATGTTACGCATCCCAATGTCGCCGGGGCGACGGTGCTAAGCCTGGGCTGCCAGCACGCACAAGGAACTATTTTGCAGGAAGAGATCGCCAAACGGGACCCGAATTTCAGCAAACCGCTCATCATCCTGGAACAGCAAAAGCTGGGTACCGAAAAGAATTTATTGCAACAGGCATTGAAGCAGACATTCGCGGGGCTGATTGAAGCCAACCAGAACGAACGCAAGGCCGCCCCACTGTCCAAATTGTGCATCGGGCTGGAGTGCGGTGGTTCGGATGGTTTTTCGGGCATTTCGGCGAACCCGGCATTGGGTTATGTGTCCGATTTGCTGGTCGAAATGGGAGGGTCGGTAATCCTATCCGAATTCCCGGAATTGTGCGGCGTGGAACAGGAGCTAAGCGACCGCTGTGTAGACGAAGACACTGCCAGGCGTTTTATGGACCTTATGACTACTTATAACAAACGGGCGGAGGAAACGGGGTCAGGATTTTATGCGAACCCGTCGTTTGGCAATATCAAGGATGGGTTAATAACCGATGCGATCAAATCCGCAGGCGCGGCAAAAAAGGGCGGAACCTCACCGGTAACTGCCGTTCTGGATTATCCGGAGAAAGCTACGAAACCTGGCCTCAATTTATTATGCACTCCTGGCAGCGATGTAGAAAGCACAACTGCCGAAGTCGGCTCGGGCGCGAATGTAGTACTGTTTACCACAGGTCTTGGAACGCCTACGGGTAATCCTATAGCGCCGGTGATCAAATTGTCGACGAACACGGCGTTATATAAACGCATGCCGGATATTATCGATATCGATTGCGGTACCATTATCGAAGGGACGGAAACCATCCCGCAGGCCGGCGAGCGCATACTGGATTATGTTATCAAAGTAGCCAGCGGCGAAGAACAGCCAAAAGCGGTTCGACTGGAGCAGGACGACTTTATTCCTTGGAAAAGAGGGGTGTCATTATAGATTAATGTCGAACACCGAATATCGAATAATGAATGATGAAGTACTTCGAAATTCGATATTCAGGATTCAATATTCGTTATTCAAATAGTTCATGTTCTCACTACAAAATAAAACAGCCATTATTACCGGCGGCGGAAGCGGCATCGGCAAGGCTATCGCGGTACTTTTTGCCAAACAGGGTGCAAAGGTGCACATCATCGAACTGGATGAAAAAACAGCTTCTGAAACTATAAAGGAAATAGGCAGCAACGCCGCTTATCATATTTGCAATGTTGCCGACCAGCAACAGGTGGTTGATGTTTTCAATGCCATCGGCGGGATCGACATATTGGTTAATAACGCCGGTATAGCACACATCGGTAAGGCCGATACCACCAATGAATCTGATTTTGACCGGGTGATGAATGTGAATGTAAAAGGCGCTTACAATTGTCTTTTTGCAGCTATCCCGCTGATGAAAGTACAGGGCGGTGGGGTAATACTCAATTCGGCATCCATTGCCGCTACCGTCGGCATTACCGATAGGTTCGCTTATTCCACCAGCAAGGGCGCCATTGTGGCCATGACATTGTCTGTGGCGCGCGACTACCTGCACGATAATATTCGCTGCAATTGTATTTCGCCGGCGCGTGTGCATACACCTTTTGTGGATGGTTTCATAGCCAAAAATTATCCGGGCAAAGAAGCGGAGATATTTGAAAAATTATCTAAAAGTCAGCCTATAGGCCGCATGGCCAAGCCCGAGGAGGTCGCAGCTTTAGCATTGTACCTGTGTTCGGACGAGGCAGGCTTTATTACCGGCTGCGATTACCCCATCGACGGCGGGTTTACGAGAATTAACAACTAGCGGAGACGCAATATTTTGCGTCTTTACCAATATTATTTATAACAGAAAATCTATGAAACTGATCCGCTACGGCGAGGCCGGGAAAGAGAAAACGGGAGTTATTATCGACGATAAGCGCTATGATACATCCGCTTTTGGCGAAGACTACAACGAACACTTTTTTGAAACTGATGGGCCGAATCGCCTGGCCGATTTTATAAAGGATAAAGATCTGCCTTTGGTGGATAATGACGTGAGATTAGGACCTCCGTTTGCACGGCCGTCAAAATTGGTTTGCATCGGACTGAATTATATCGACCATGCCCGCGAAACCAATGCCACCCCGCCGCCCGAGCCGGTGATCTTCCTGAAATCGACTACGGCGATTGTCGGTCCGAATGACGATATTATGATCCCTAAAGATTCTGTGAAAACCGACTGGGAGGTGGAACTGGCGGTGGTGATCGGCAAAAAAGCAAGCTATGTAGAAGAGAGTGAAGCGATAGACTACGTAGCCGGTTATGTTTTGCACAACGATGTATCCGAACGCGAATTTCAACTGGAAC
>JAFDZK010000075.1 GCA_018267005.1 Bacteroidota bacterium | reverse complement strand
GCCGCTGCAACAGATCCCTGGTAATGATGCCCCGGCACGCCCTCGTGGATGAACAGCCAGCCGTATTGGCGTTTACAGTAGGGTTTATCGAATAAATTGTAATAGAATGTATTATCGTTATAATAGCCCGGTGTCTGGGCAAGTTGTTTAGCCTCTCCGCGGACGATCTTTAAAGGCGGAACGATCGTGTCTCTGAATAGTTTGTGCAAGTTGGCATAGACGACAGCCCTGGTTTGTTCAAAAGCATGCTGCACTTCATTTGGGTCGGATGTAAAAAACGAGGGATCGTTCAAATGCTTGTAAAACTCGTCTTCACTAAAGCCTGTTTCCTTCCTCACTGCTTCGATATGACCCTGTACCCTCTTCACTTCATTTAAACCAAAGCGATAGATCTGGTCGGGCGTAATATTGTCGCTCACCCAACGTTTCAACCAATAAGTATACCAGGCTTTGCCATTGGGGATAGTGGCAATACCACCAGCGGGCATCTTTGCGGGACGATCTTTCAGCCATTGCTGTTCCAGGGCGACCCGCTCCAGGTTTAAGTCTGTCTCATATTTGATCAGCTCGTAATCGGTCTTTTGCGAAGGCGGAAGTTTGGCGGGGTCGTAATTAGCCAATTGATTTTTAGCCGAATTAAAAAAATCCAGTTGCTTTTGTACGCTGTCGGCCGGTTGGATATGCTGCAGGTTGCTTACATAGCTCAACTCCAGTTGCGGTAGGTTCAACTGCTGGTAGCCCTTTACAAAATCTGTCGAGAACCGGCTGAAAGTTTTGGCTTGGGCTGATGCGGTTAATGCAAGCGCAAAAGCGCTAAGGCTAAGGAGGAAAAGCTTCATGAAATTGGTTTAGGAATAGACAAGCTATGCGTCCAATTGTTACAGAAACCAAAACGTTGCCCGTTCCATGTACGAACAAATTCGCCGAAATCCTGTTGCTTAACTGGGCAACCTATAATCCTATGGACGGTCAATTACAGGCGTGGTCGCATCAATTACAACCCTGGGCGTGGAATCTTATCATAGTCGGCTGCGCCATCATTTTGGGTTTCGTCGTTAAATTTATCATTACCGGGATACTGCATTTTTATAAGAATACGACAGATTATTCGCTTTTCAGGTCGATCATCAGCCACCTGAGCAAACCGCTGAACTATTTCGTCCCGCTGCTGGCGCTGAATTTTATGGTGCCATTGCTGCTGTTGAGCAAACCCTTTGCGACCGGGCTTGACCGCACGACCGACATCCTGATCGTGATCGCATTTGCGGCCTTATTGATCAGCACCGTTAAGATATTTGAAGATTACGTTTACCATCTTTACGATTTGACTATTGCGGATAACCTGGTAAGCCGGAAAGTACGCACACAGGTCGTATTCATCCGCAAGGTGATCATTATTCTGATCGTGGTTGTGAGCCTGGCTATCATCCTGCTTAGCTTTAACAGCGTTCGTAAGCTTGGCGCCGGCTTACTTACCGGCGTGGGCATCGGCGGTATCATTTTAGGTATCGCGGCACAGAAACCTTTGGGCAACCTGCTGGCAGGACTGCAAATCGCTTTTACACAGCCCATCCGTATCGACGATGTGCTGGTGGTGGAAGGCGAATGGGGGCGCGTGGAGGAAATTACACTTACTTACGTAGTACTTGCGATATGGGACCAGCGCAGGCTGGTGTTGCCCATTACCTATTTTACCGAGAAGCCATTCCAGAACTGGACGCGGACCACCTCGCAAATATTGGGCACAGTATTCTTTTACGTTGATTACACCTTCCCGGTCGACGGCATCCGCGCAGAACTCGATCGACTGCTTAAGAGCAGCAAACTGTGGGACAAACGCGTCGGCATTTTGCAGGTAACCGACTGGAAACCGGACGTAATAGAACTTAGGGCGTTAATGAGCGCGAGCAATTCATCGGACGCTTTCGATCTGCGCTGTTATGTGCGTGAAAATTTGCTGAAATACATTACCGCTCACATGCCCCAAAGCCTGCCGCAAAAAAGGTACAGAGGCGTCGAAGACGATCAACCCTCATCGGCAAACGAAAATCAGCATGGTTAGGCGCTTTGTTTCTTCAACCCAAAGTACGCCACAACGCAACACAGGCACGACAGTAACGAGATGCAGGCCGCGAACGGGAAAAAGAAGATGATCTCGTCGATGCCCCAAAGCAGTAAGATTAAGCTAAGCGTCAAAATGAGCTTTTTAGCCAATGACCTCGAAGCCAATTCGCCCGCTACGATCCAAAGTGTGAGAGCGATCAGGAGCAATGCAATAGAAGATGCATAACCGAAACCATCATAAAATTCGCCTATATTGCGGTTGGCGCCCATAAAAGGCAATTTCGGCCCCATCATGGCTTTGACCACGTCCTGCCGGTTGGGGTCGGTTTTCCAACTTGTAAAGCCAATGGTATGTAGTACGCCGTGAATAAACATCAGCACGGCAGCTATACGGAGTAATATTTTGGAAAGCATGGTGAGCTCTTTTTAGGATTCAAACTAAAGCTAAGAAAAATATTATCAAATCAAATATGTCATTTCGACGAACAGGGGTGGAATTGGGATAAGGGTGAGGAGAAATCTTATTTACCGTGCAGGACGTTTAAGATTTCTCCTCGCTGCGCTCGTTCGAAATGACATGCACGTATATTAGCATTACCTTTTGTTCACGAATAAGATAGATATTATTGATCAGGGACTCATCTGGTATAAAGGTGTTACGCTTTTCTCTCATAATGAAATCCAAGATACAGCTTGAAGTAACAATTTGTGACTTCAAATTATGAAAATCAAATCCTACCCCACCAGCATCCCCCTCAGCTTATTACCTGGATGCGAGAAACGCTCTCTCAAAAACTGCCCGGTATAAGAATTTTCCTGTTTAAGCAGGTCCTCCGGTACGCCTTCAAATACGATCTTACCGCCGTTATCGCCGCCTTCGGGACCGATGTCGATCACCCAGTCGGCGCATTTGATCACGTCCATATTGTGCTCGATCACCACGATGGTATTCCCCTGGTCGAGCAGCGCATCGAACGATTTGAGCAGCTTTTTGATATCGGCAAAATGCAGACCAGTAGTCGGCTCATCGAAAATGAACAGTGTTTTATTGGAGTTATTGCCTTTCACCAGGAACGATGCCAGTTTGATACGCTGCGCTTCGCCGCCGGACAGAGTGTTGGAAGACTGGCCCAATTGTACATAACCCAGGCCTACATCAGCTAATGGTTTTATTTTGTTCAGGATTTTAGGTTCTTTTCTGAAAAACTCCAGGGCCTCGTCGATGGTCATGCCCAGCACGTCGGCAACGCTCTTATCCTGGTAAGTAACGTCGAGGATGTGCTGCTTAAAGCGTTTACCGCCGCAGGTTTCGCAGGTCAGGAAGATGTCGGCCATAAACTGCATTTCGATCTTCACTTCACCCTCCCCCTGGCACACGTCGCATCGGCCGCCTTCCACGTTGAAGGAAAATGCCGAGGGCTTTAGTCCCGCAGCCTTTGCCGCCGGCTGCGCGGCGTACAGGTTACGTATCTCGTCCCAGGCTTTTACATAGGTAACCGGGTTGGAACGCGACGAGCGGCCGATAGGGTTCTGGTCCACCAGTTCAACCTGTTCTACCTTATTGTAATCGCCGGATAATTCATCATAAGCGCCGGTTTGTTCGCCTGTGTAATTGCCCAGGGCCTTTTGCAATGCCGGTGCTAATATCCGCTTCACCAAACTGGTTTTGCCCGAACCGGAAACGCCGGTTACTACGGTCAATACGCCCAGGGGAAATTTGGCATTCACATGTTTCAGGTTGTTTTCGCGCGCACCTTTCACCTCTACGTAATCGTTCCATTTGCGGCGCGTGGCGGGAATCGCTATCTGCTCTTTTCGCGCGAGGTAGCGGCCAGTAAGACTATCATCGTCTTCAACGATCTCTTCATAAGTGCCTGAAAATATCAGTTGACCGCCGTGCGTACCGGCTTCCGGGCCAATGTCGACGATATGGTCGGCAGCCTGCATAATTTCTTCTTCGTGCTCGACCACTAAAACGGTATTGCCTACATCGCGCAGCGACTTTAATACACCGATCAGTCTTTGCGTATCGCGCGGGTGCAGGCCGATGCTCGGTTCATCCAATACATAAACCGATCCTACCAAACTGCTGCCCAGCGAAGTCGCCAGGTTTATGCGCTGCGATTCACCGCCCGACAGTGTATTGGACAGCCGATTCAGCGTCAGGTAGCTCAAACCTACATCGTTCAGGAAACCCAAACGATTGGTGATCTCTTCCAGCAGGCGCTTGCCGATCTTTTTGTCGCGTTCTTCCAGGTTAAGATTCCTGAAAAATTCATAGGCCTTGTCCAGCGGCATCAGCACGATATCGGTAATGGATTTGCCATCGATCTTTACATAAGACGCATCCTGCCGCAGGCGACTGCCCTTGCATTCAGGGCAAGTGGTTTTACCACGGTAGCGCGACAGCATTACGCGGTATTGTATCTTATATGTCTGCTCCTCCAACTCCTTAAAGAACGCATCCAAACCGCGGAAGTATTGATTGCCCGTCCACAGCAAGCGTTGCTGTTCTTCGGTCAGGTGGTTATACTGACGGTGTATCGGGAAGTCGAATTTCAGCGCGCTCTTAACCAGCACATCGTTCCATTCGCGCATTTTTTCACCCCGCCATGGCGCGATGGCGCCTTCATAAATGGTTTTGCTTTTATCGGGGATCACCAGGTCCTCGTCAATGCCTATCACCTTGCCGTAACCCTCGCAGCGTTTGCAAGCGCCGTAAGGATTGTTGAAGCTGAAAAAATTAGGCGACGGCTCTTCGAACGTTATGCCATCCAATTCAAAACGGTCGCAGAAGAAGCGTTCGCTTTCTTTTTCATCCCCTGGCTGCTGGTAGCGGATATAACAATCGCCTTTACCTTCAAAGAATGCGGTTTGTATGGAATCGCCCAAACGGCTGATCGTTTCATCGGTTTCGTTTTTGGTAATACGGTCGATGACGATGAATACTGGCGCATAGGGCGCGGCGTCCGCAGCTTTACCTTTCGCCTTTCCCTTTTCGCCCTTCACCTCCATCGAATCGTTACCGATAGAAGTATCTTCCAATATAGACTCGATCCTCGTAATACGTCCTTCATATTCAACCCTTGCAAAACCTTTTTGCAGCAGCACCGCCAGTTCTTCCTTCAGGCTGCGGTTATTATGAAAATGTAAGGGACACAAAATGGTTACCTGTGTTTCGTCCGCCAGTGACATGACGAAATTCACCACGTCGGTCACCGTATCTTTTTTAACTACCTGGCCCGATACCGGCGATATGGTTTTACCAATACGCGAGAAAAGCAGCTTCAGGTAATCGTATATTTCTGTCGATGTTCCTACGGTAGACCGCGGGTTGGACGTGATAACCTTTTGCTCGATAGCGATAGCCGGCGCGATGCCTTTAATATAATCGACATCCGGTTTGTTCATCCGGCCCAAAAACTGCCGCGCATAGCTCGAAAGGCTCTCCACATAACGCCGTTGCCCCTCGGCATACAGCGTATCAAAGGCCAGCGAGGATTTGCCCGACCCCGACATGCCGGTAATAACCACCAGCTTGTTCTTTGGCAGGGCCACGTCCATATTCTTCAGGTTGTGCACCCGCGCGCCTTTAATAATGATGTTGTGTTGAGGGTCCTTTTCTGCTTCTATACTCATTATTGGTCGATAGTCCATAGTCCATAGACCATGGTTTGATTCTGCAAAAGCTATGGACCATGGACTATTGACCATGGATCTTTTGCGACCGCAAAATTCCCAAAAAAATTAGCACTTTCCAAACCGGTTCAGTAGTTGGATTGTAATACTTTTATTTTAAGCTTTGCGGTTAAACCATCTGGCGCTGTTTTAGTCCAAATGTTAAAAAGTGTTAAATTTAATACCTTAGCGGCATGATTTGGGGCTGCAACCGAAATAGCATTTGGTTTTTAGGCTGGAAATTGTTTTATTTGATGTAACAATTAGTTAACGCGAGGAGCCCCTATAGATTAAATTTCTACTTTATTATTAACGATCGAAGAATTTAGTTTAAAGTAGTAATCTATGGATTTTCAATTGAAAAGTGACCAGGACCTGATTCACCTTTATGTTGCAGGCGAAGAGGCGGGGCTGATCGAACTCATCCGCCGCTACCAGTCCAAAATATACACCTCCATTTATTTATTGGTTAAAGACGAATATCTTGCTGAAGATATTTTCCAGGATACATTTATAAAGGTTATCAATACTTTACGCGCAGGGAAATACAACGAGGAAGGTAAATTTCTGCCCTGGGTTACACGTATCGCGCACAACCTGGTGATCGACCATTTCAGGCGCGAAAAACGCACGCCGCTGGTTGACGGCGGGGACGATTTCGATATTTTCGATGTACTGGGCGATTACGACGAGAGCACCGAGGACCGCATGGTGCGTGAGCAAACCCACAAAGACCTTAAGGCGCTTATCCACCTGTTACCTGCCGAACAAAAAGAAGTGCTTATCATGCGTCATTTCGGCGACATGAGCTTTAAGGAAATAGCCGATGTAACCGATGTAAGCATCAATACTGCCCTGGGCCGTATGCGTTACGCGCTGAATAACCTGCGTAAAATGATGCAGAACCGTGAAATGGCGTTGAAGAACTAGACGAAGCCTTAGTTAAAGAAGTTATAAAGGTTGTAAATGTTGTAAAAGATAGCTTTTGCAATATTCACAACCTTTCTGCGTTTTATAATTTCTTAAGGCTCAACCACTACAACCTTTACAACTTCTCCAACCACTTCAATTAACTCTTCGGAAAAATTTCATCAAAATTTCATGTTCGGTATAATATTCTATTTTTGTGTACGTTATCTAAACATAAAACCAAAAACATAAACCTCTTAAAGGAAGGAATCAAAGCTTATGGGCGACACTTCTACTACTACTTTGAATACAAAATCAGACGCAAAGGCCATGAATGAGTCGGATGTCATTGAGAATATGGATGCAGACGATTTGATATTTTATCATTCGCTGCGCACCGACCTGGATCTTTTGCAAAAGAGTCCAAGTCAGCAAACTATCAATAAGATACTGAATTACTCTAAAGGCACGCGTTAGGTTTTAGCCGAAAGTCTTAAGTCCGGAATCGAAAGTCAAAACCTGGTTTTCGAGCCGGATTTTTTTATTGCCCTACTTAAGACTTTCGATTCCGGACTTCGGACTTAATCGTATTTTTACGGGATGTTAAAAGCCGAGCGCTACCGCCATTTTGTCGACTACTTCTCAACCCATCAACCCGACGCCCAAACCGAGCTTCATTACGGCAATCCTTTTCAATTGCTGATAGCGGTTATTCTTTCGGCTCAATGTACCGACAAGCGCATCAACCAGGTTACGCCTGCTATTTTTAAAGACTTCCCTACGCCGGAATCATTGGCGGCGGCAACGCCTGAACAAATTTTTGAATACATCCGCAGCGTTAGCTATCCGAATAATAAGTCGAAACACCTGGTTGGCATGGCCAAAATGCTGGTGGATGTGTTTCATGGCGAGGTGCCCCCGGATATTAGTGAATTACAGAAATTGCCGGGCGTCGGCCGGAAAACGGCCAATGTGATCGCCTCTGTGGTTTATGAGGCGCCGGCCATGGCGGTGGATACGCATGTGTTCAGGGTAGCTAATAGGATCGGACTGGTAAATAATGCCAAAACTCCGCTGGCGGTTGAAAAGCAATTGGTAGAATTTCTGCCGAAAGACACGCTGCGCTTCGCCCACCACTGGCTTATCCTGCATGGACGCTATATCTGCCTGGCGCGAAATCCAAAATGCGAGGTATGCCCTATCAGTTGGTTTTGCCGTTATTACGAACGGACTCATACCGAAGCGGCATTAAAACGTGCTGAAGCCGTCAAAGCAAAAAAGGCCAAAGAACAAGCTAAAAAGAAAAAGCTCGATGCGATTACCAAAGAGCTGAAAAAACGCAGTGTGGATAAAGATATTTGATTAATCTATTGTTGAATTGCTAAATTGCTTTGCCCGAAAATTGTTGTATTGTTAAATTGCTTTATTGCTGGTTGATCCCGAAAAATAAAACAATATAACAATCACACAATACAACAATAAAAATTTACTAAAAAAATTAGTAAATGTAAAAGATATTACTTACGTTTGCTATCCGAATTATTAAAAGCATGAGCAACTCAGAGAAATTGAAGGCATTGCAGCTTACACTGGATAAGCTGGAAAAATCATACGGCAAAGGTACGATCATGAAGCTGGGCGACACCGCCATCGAGCAGATCGAAGTAATATCCACCGGCTCCATAGGCCTGGATATAGCGCTTGGCGTAGGCGGTTTACCGAAAGGCCGGATCGTGGAGATCTATGGCCCGGAATCATCGGGTAAAACTACCCTGGCGATACATGCTATAGCCGAATCGCAAAAACAGGGCGGCATAGCAGCCTTTATTGATGCAGAGCATGCTTTTGATCGCTTTTATGCCAAAAAGCTGGGTGTCGACGTAGAAAACCTGCTGATCTCGCAGCCCGACAACGGCGAACAGGCGTTAGAGATCGCCGATAACCTGATCCGCTCGGGCGCTATCGACATTATCGTTATCGACTCTGTGGCGGCTTTGGTACCCAAAGGTGAAATTGAAGGCGAAATGGGCGACAGCAAAATGGGTTTACAGGCCAGGTTAATGTCGCAGGCGCTGCGTAAACTTACCGGCACTATCAGCAAAACCGGCTGCTGCTGTATTTTTATCAACCAGTTGCGCGAGAAGATCGGCGTGATGTTTGGCAACCCCGAAACCACTACCGGCGGTAACGCACTGAAATTCTATGCATCGGTTCGTTTGGATATCCGTCGCATATCGCAGATAAAAGATACGGATGAAGTGTCAGGCAACAGGGTTAAAGTAAAGATCGTAAAAAATAAGGTAGCTCCTCCGTTCCGCATAGCTGAATTCGACATCATGTTCGGCGAAGGCGTCTCCAAAGCCGGTGAGATCATCGACCTGGGCGTGGATTATAACATCATCAAAAAATCAGGTTCCTGGTTCAGCTACGGCGATGCGCGCCTGGGCCAGGGCCGCGACGCAGTAAAACAATTATTGCTGGATAATCCTGAACTGATGGAAGAACTGGAAGCCAAAATTAAAGAAACTGTTACCGGCGATAAACTGGCGGTAGAAACTGAGTAAGGATTACATCGATTTAATAAGTGATTTGAAAACAGAGGCCTTCTATTTGGAGGCCTTTGTTATATGTCATTGCCGAATTGACCCAGGGATATCCCTAAACTTGAAATACGATTTCTTCTACTCCAAATCAAATCAGCGACCTCTTTATAAAGAAGCGGATTTTGACCCCAAAATTCAGACCTGGTGTTTAACACATTTTTTAGGAGATCGCCAGGGTAAAAATCACCTTCTGCAAATAAATCGATCTTTAATTTCTCAATGGCAAGTGGAATAAGATATTCCAGGCAGAACTCCTGGCCTATCATCAGGCGCAGGTCCTCAACTGAATATTCATTCAACGGTATGGATAACAATTCTTCGCAGCGTTTTACCAATCTTGTAGGAGGATTTTCCGTTGGCCTGAAATCGGTCATCTTATAAATATTGATCAACGACTTATCTTTCCAGGTATTTTCAAGCTTCATACTATGCCTTACAAGGATTATCTTACCGTCTTTATTGTCCGGAACCCGGCTTTCTGTATCTCGTTAATACTATCCAGATAATTACCCCGACAATAATAATAGCGGGTATTCGCCAAACGAGGGCCGCCAAATCCCAGTGGGAAACATTCGAAAAGATCGAAATCCCGCCGAAGATAACAAACAAAACGATAAGGCCGATAAGCGCATTGCGTTTGTTGTCCTGGCAAATGATCCATATCATAAATGCCAGCAAAGGCAATACAAATACCAAAAAGAAGATAAACGAAGGTGTGCTCAATTACTTAGTGATTTATTGAATTATCGATTACGCAGCAAAAGTAGGAATAACCGCGACATTCCATAAACCCATTCGTCAATTGATAACCGTCAATCTTAGGGATGACACAACTCATTTTTTGCCTTTAGTGTAATACGGACTTTTACGGCATCAAAATGTCCCAAAGATGAAAACTATTGCCGTTCTTACCGACTTTTCGGGTCGCGCTGAAAATGCAGCCGGGTATTCCCTGCATCTCGCCAAAAAAATAAAGGCTAACATATTATTATACAACGCATTTATTGTGCCTGCGGATACGCCGATGGCCGGCCAGGTTGCCTGGCCTGTGACCGACTATGAGGATATAAAAAGGGATACGGAAAAAGGCCTGGCCAAACTTGGCAAAAAACTTGAAACAGAGCTGAAATTAGCGCATAAACCCGGCGCATTCATACCGAAAATAAATTACGAGTGCGAAGAAGGCCTGATAGCCAATCACATAGCCGCATTGGAAGAAAATAAGGACATTATAATGTTCGTCATGGCAACACATGGCTCCGATGAAATTTCGGCCTTTATGTTTGGCAATAATTGCCGCCAGGTTATCGACTCGGCAACCATACCGGTGCTGATCGTACCGGAGCACATCAAAGCTGGTAAAATCGGCAAATTTGTTTTCGCGACAGACATTACCTATAGCGACGTTCAATACATTAAATCGCTTGCAGGTTTGGCAAAACAGCTTTCGGCCGGCATCGTAGTTACCAATATAAATCCGGATAACCCGCTCAACAGCGAACACGATGCCGCTGCGCGCCTGTTTATGGAAGACATAGCCAAAGAGGTTGATTACGACCATATAAGCTACCAAAGCATATCCAACAGCAGCGTTAAAAAAGGTTTGGAATGGCTTATTGAAAATGTTAAGTTTGAAATACTGGTAATGGTACACCGTAAAAGCAGTTTTTTTGAACTCCTGTTCAGGTCGAGCATGACCAAAAGAATTGCCGACCGGACGGATATACCCTTGCTTGTGTACCCTTACCCGGTAGCATCGATACCGACATTTTGACGTATGCGTAAATTAATTATCTGCCTTGCACCCCTTATATTATTTGCTGCCTGCCAAAACAACAACCTCGTTCATCCTCAAAGAAAAGACATTATAGAGACCGTCTACGCCTCGGGCAAGGTAATGGCTGATAGCGAGTACACCGTTTACGCTTTAAATCCCGGCACGGTAGTAAAAAAAATGGCCAAAGAGGGCGATGTCGTCAAAAAAGGGCAAGTGCTATACGTCATAAACAACACCGCCCCGGCAGCAAAACTCGATGCCGCAAACGTATCGTACGCAACGGCAAAGCAAAACCTTTCGGCCAACTCACGGGTGCTTACCGACCTGAGAATAGCCATGCAAAACGCGGCGATAAAGTTCAGCAACGATTCTTTGCAATATTTCAGGCTAAAAAACCTGTGGGAACAGAACATCGGCACCAGGAGCGCACTGGATAATGCCGAAACCCAGTACCTGACTTCGATGAACCAGAAGCGATCGGCGCGCGAAAAATATTATTCAACGGTAAACGACCTGACGATAACACTGAAAAACGCTGAAAGCCAGGTGGCCGCCGCACAAAACGACCTTAATAATTACTTCATCAGGGCCGAAAGTAACGGCACAGTTTACCAGATGCTGAAAGAAAAGGGAGAAGCCGTAAAAGCAAACGAGGCCGCGGTGCTGCTGGGCAAATCGTCAGCAAGGATCATCCGTCTCGCCGTCGACCAGCAGGACATCGACAAGATAAAGACCGGCCAGGAGGTCCTGCTTAAAACCGACGCCACCGCCGACCGGATATTCAATGCAAAAGTAACCAGGATATATCCCGTAATGAATGAGGCCGACCAAACCTTCCGGGTCGATGCGGTTTTTACCGGGGATGAAAACCAACCCTACATACATACTTCGGTGGAGGCAAATATTATTATCCAGCGCAAACAGCAGGCTTTGGTGATACCGAACAAAGCCATAATCGGTACCGACAGCGTCAGGGTAAAACAAGGTGGCAAAACCCGGAATATAGTTGTCAAAACGGGCATCCACACACTGGACGAAACCGAAATTCTGAGCGGCCTGGATGAGCAATCGGAGGTCGTCATTCCAACTATAAAATAACAACATGATGGTTGACACCCTGATAGCTAAAAGGCACCTGATGGCTAACAAAAAGCAAACGCTGGTAGCTATGCTCGGGGTAACTTTTGGTATCGCCATGTTTATCCTGATGATCAGCTTTATGGTTGGCGTCAACCAGTTTATGGAGGACACCATGCTATCGTCGACACCGGATATCCACATTTACAATGACATCAAAACCGACTATACCACATCCATAGCAGGCGAATATTTTAACGACCGTAACGCGCTGGTACTGGTCCATCACCCGAAACCGAAGCAGGTAACGCTTAATATAAAAAATGCCTATGGCATAATTAACGACCTCAGGCGCGACCCCGACGTCCGCTACGTTTCACCTTATGTAAGTTCACAGGTATTTTATAATTACGGGCCGGTGCAGATCAATGGCAGTATCGACGGGGTGAACATCCTCGATGAAGCTAAAATATTCGACCTGGCCGGCAAAATGGTCGAGGGTGTGCCCGAAAACCTGCTGAGCTTTGATAAAGGCATTATAATGGGCCGCGGGCTCGCCGAAAAATTGGACCTCGGCATGGGCGACATGGTTACGCTGACCACCCCGCAGGGAACAACCATGAGTTTTAGGGTAGTAGGATTGTACGCCATCGGTATCAGCACCATTGATAATACACGAAGCTATGTGAGCCTGGCCAGCGGACAGCAGTTACTCGGCGAAGACCGCAGCTATATTACCGATATAAATCTTAAGCTCAGGAGCAATAAAAAAGCGCGCGTAAAAGCTGTTGAGCTGGCAAAAAAATACAATTACAAGTCGGACGACTGGGAGACCGCCAATTCTTCGGTGCTGGCGGGAAACATTGTACGCGATACGCTTACTTATGTGGTTAGCATTACCATGCTGGTGGTCGCCGGCTTCGGCATTTACAATATCATGAACATGACGATTAACAACAAGATGAAGGATATAGCGATTTTGAAGGCACAGGGTTTCGCCGGGAAAGATATCGTGCGCATCTTTCTCAGCCAATCACTTTTTATCGGATTCTTTGGCGCGATAATGGGCGAAATCCTCGGGTTTTTGCTCTCCTATGCTTTGTCGCGCGTACCATTCCCGCACAACGATTTTATTGCGCTCAAGTTTTTCCCGGTCGAGTTTAACCCGGCGCACTACATATTTGGGTTGGCTTTTGGCGTAGTAACACCATTTATAGCGGGCCTGATGCCATCGCTGAAGGCATCCCGGATCGACCCGGTAGCCATTTTAAGAGGATAATACCGATGAACGAGGCGCTGATAGTTGACAACCTGAACAAGTATTTCCGCGAGCCGGAAGACTTTCATGTGCTGCAGGATATCTCCTTTTCGGTAAACAAGGGGGAATTTGTGCCCGTCATCGGCAAGTCCGGCAGCGGTAAATCGACCCTGCTGTACCTGTTAAGCACTTTGGATACGGATTACACCGGCAAAATAACCATCAATGACATAGTTGTAACCGGTAAAAAGCAAAACGAGCTGGCCCGCTTCAGGAACGAAAACATAGGTTTTGTTTTTCAATTCCATTTTCTTTTGCCCGAATTTACGGCGCTTGAAAATGTGATGCTGCCTGCGTTAAAATTAGGCAGGTATTCAAAAGAGCAGATTGAAGAGAACGCCATGGCGAAGTTACGCGGTTTGCAAATGGATAGCTTTGCAAATAAGTTATCATCCAAGCTTTCGGGCGGCCAGCAACAACGCGTAGCCATTGCACGGGCGCTGGTTAACGATCCGTCGATCATTATGGCCGACGAACCAACGGGCAACCTGGACAGCGTGAATACCGGGATAGTGTTCGACATTTTCCGCGACCTGTCGCACAACAAGGGCATCACGATATTGACGGTTACCCACGATCTTGATTTTGCCAAAGGAGCCGACCGCGTTATCGAAATGGTTGATGGAAAGATCAGCGTATAGCCTAAAAATTCAGCTTATATTTTTGGCCTTTAATCTCAAAACGGCATCCTTGCAAGCGGCGCGACATCCTGTCCGGCGAAATCGCCTTGTAAATATTTATAATATCCTGCAATAGCGATCATGGCGGCATTATCAGTGCAATACTGAAATTGCGGAATGAAAGTATTCCAGCCCATTTCTTCGCCCAGGTGTTTTAAACCCTGCCTCAAGCCCGTGTTGGCCGAGACGCCGCCCGCCACTGCGATATCTTTAATCCCATATTGCAATGCCGCTTTTTTGAGTTTATTGAGCAGGATAGTAACGATGCGCTTTTCGACCGAGGCGCAAATGTCATTCATGTTTTCCTCCACGAAGTTTGGATTAACGGCCACATTATCGCGAATAAAATAAAGAATAGCCGTTTTTAATCCACTGAAGCTGAAATCCAGTCCTGGTATCTGTGGTTCGGGGAATTGATAGGCATCCGGGTTACCCAGGCGTGCATTCTTATCGATCAGGGGTCCGCCGGGGTAAGGCAGGCCCAGTATCTTACTGGTTTTGTCTAATGCTTCGCCGGCGGCATCGTCATTGGTTTGCCCGACAACTTCCATATCGAAATAGTCTTTTACCAATACGATCTGCGTGTGTCCCCCCGAAACCGTCAGGCATAAGAATGGGAACACCGGCTTTGGATCATCGATAAAATGAGCCAGCACGTGCGCCTGCATGTGATTTACCTCGATCAGCGGGATTCTTTTGGCAAGCGCAAACGATTTGGCGAAGGACACGCCGACGAGCAGTGAGCCCAGCAAACCGGGTCCGCGCGTAAATGCCACCGCATCGATCTCGTTTTTGCTTATTTTTGCCTGGTGCAATGCCTGCTGCACCGCCGGAACGATATTTTGCTGATGAACACGCGAGGCCAGCTCGGGTACAACGCCGCCGTAAGCTTCGTGTATCTTCTGGTTGGCGATAATATTGCTTAGAATGGCCCCGTTTACACAAATGGAGGCTGATGTTTCGTCGCAGGATGATTCGATTCCGAGTATTACAGGCACTTTAAAAAGTAGGGTAACAAAAAGCTGATTGTCAATAAACACTAACTTTTTATTACAGTAAAAAAATAAGTTAATATGTTCAAAAACTGAAACAGTTTATCTGTTTCTGAATTATATTTTTGAAGCTTTAATTTACGGGGGCAAAGTTATTAAAAAAGTACTCAAAATAGCGCTGGGAATTGTGCTGGTGATATTGCTGATGCTAAGCATAGTGCTTTTGCTGTTTCAATATAAACCTGTACAAACGTGGGCGGCCAAAAAAGCGGCTGCGTACTTGTCTCAAAAGCTGAATACAAAAGTTGGTATCAGCAGTCTTTATGTCAAGCCTTTCTCATCGGTCGTTATCGACAGCTTCTATGTACTGGATAAAAGCAAAGATACGCTGGTGAACACCCCCCGGCTGCAGGTGGCTATCAATGGGTTTTCGTTATTCAGCACTTTTAAAAAGAAAAACCTCGATCTGAGCCTTATCGAGCTGGACAATGGTTCATTCTATCTTAAAGATCAAAAAGACGGCAAAACGAACCTCGATTTTATTCTCGACTATTTGAGTCCGCCCGATACGTCAAAGGTCAAAAAGCCTTCCGCACCGTGGACCGTCAAATTTGAAAAAGTCGTGCTAAATAATTTCCGCTTCAGGTATAAGAACCAGAAAGTGGATACGCTCATGAGACAAGTGAACTTTGACGATATCGACGCGCGCAACCTGAACACCGATATACGCGATATGGACATTACGCACCACCTGTTCAAGGGCGATATCAAAAGGCTCACATTAAAAGAATGGAAAAGCGGTTTCTATCTCAGGAATCTGAGCGGTAACGCGACCGTCGACACCAACCAGATACTTGTACAAAATATGCATGTCGTGACCAACCACAGCGACTTGAAAAATTACCTGAGAATGAAATTTAAATCATTCAATGATTTTAACGATGTCGAAGACAAAGTGTACATGGATGGCGACTTTAAGAGTTCAAGAATTTCATCGGGCGATATAGCGTATTTTACCGACGGGCTAGACAAAACCAAATTTGACCTTGGGCTCGACGGGCGCATCAAGGGATACGTGGATAATCTGCGTGCGAAAGACCTGCTGGTAACAGGCGGGCAGGCGACCTATGTAAAAGGCGATTTTAGCCTTAAAGGGTTACCCGACTGGAAAAACACCTTCCTCGAATTAAACTTTGAGGAAATAGCTACCAACAAGCGCGACCTTGACTACCTGTACAGCAATTTCAGCGGAGATCCTACCGCAAAGGTGCCAGCAATTATAAGCAAGTTTGGCCAGCTGAACTTTAGCGGGCGCTTTACGGGCCTGCAAAATGATTTTATCGCTTACGGGACTTTCAAGACGAAGCTCGGCCGGTTTGATTCGGACCTGAACCTGAAGATCCACAAGGGCAGTGCGCCCGTTTACAGCGGTAAAATAGCCATGTACAATTTTGACCTGGGCACGCTGATCAACGTAAGTGATATTGGCCGCACCTCGCTGTTAGCG
>JAFDZK010000074.1 GCA_018267005.1 Bacteroidota bacterium | reverse complement strand
TCTTTATTCGCTTTTATATCGGTCATGATTGTACCAGTGCCTCTCTTTTTGCTTTTACTGCGTCCAGGAATTCTATAGCCGACGCCAGGTAGGTGCGGGCGAATTCTTCCGAAGGTTCGTGTTTGTTGATCTCCAATACCATATCGCTGAACGTGCCGTTAAGCGGAAATTCGCCTTTTTCGACGTATTGAGCGTCGAACTCCCTCATCATGCCTATCTGTGTGCCAACGTTGATATTCTTATCCAGCAGCAACGACTTCACAGCACTTATAAACACATTGTATGCATGATAGATTGCATCGGCGTAGGCGCCGTTTTTGAACGATTCTTCGGCCCAGCCTTTTTTCTCCTCGCATTCATACAGCAGGGTGGCCACCAGGTCGATCACTACGCCGGCGCACTCGCCGACACCTATCGCTGTAGCATACGTTTCTTCGTGCCCCCAGTCGACAAACTCGTCGTCTTTCAGGTTGGTCAAATCGGCAAGGGGTTTTAGAAGTTGGTAGAAATAATCCTTTCCCTGCCTGTCGTAGTAATTATTATAAGTTTCCCCCTCGGTTGAATTTGTTTTATAGTCATCCAGCACTTTCCTCAAAACGTCGGTAGCTCTCTTTGCGGGCACTTTAATCACCTTTTCCGCAGCGCGGCCCACACCATCGCCCACCGTGCCGCCGCCAAGCAGCACCTGTACGGAAGGCAACACCTTAAGTCCCGCTTTAAGCGAACTGCCATGGAAACCAATATTAGCGATGCCATGCTGCCCGCAGGAATTCATACAGCCGCTTATTTTGATCTTGATATCGCGATTATAAACGAAGTCTTCATATTCGTTATAGATCAGGTCTTCAAGCACCGCCGCCAGTGTCATACTGTTTGAAATCCCCAGGTTGCAGGTATCTGTTCCAGGGCAGGTAACCACATCGGCCACGCTGTCAAATCCGGGAGCAGACAAGTCAAGCCCTGTCAAGACATTATAGATGGCGGGCAGTGCCTCCTTGCGGGCGTATTTAAGAAGCAGCCCCTGGTTTTGGGTAACGCGTATTTCATCGGCAACGTACGGCCTGAGGCCCTCAACCAGTTTGCGGGCCACATCGGTATGGATATCGCCTTTGGTTACCTTAATATATACACCGTAAAAACCTTTTTGCTTCTGTTCGAAAGTGTTGGTAATCAGCCATTGTTCATAACGTAACGGATTGACTATCTCTGTTTGAGGAAACAGCACCGGCTCGGGGATTACGGGTTGATCGACGGCATCGCGGTTGATCGGGTAAGTTTTTACCTTGTTGGCAATTCTTTCCTCTTTTGCCAGGCGAACAACCTCGTCCAGGCCAAGGCGCTGGATGACATATTTTAAACGGGCCTTGTTGCGGTTGTTTCTTTCGCCGTAACGGTCGAATACGCGGATAACCGACTCGATATAGGGTATTAACTGGTCTTCGTGTAAAAATTCTTCAACAAGCGCACCAATGAATGGCTGAGCTCCAAGCCCGCCGCCCAGGTACACTTTAAAGCCGCGCTCGCCTTTGGCATTAATTTTAGGTATCAAGCCCACGTCATTGGCATAGGCATAAGCAGTATCTTCTTCGCTTGATGAAAACGCGATCTTAAACTTACGCGCCATGTCCTGGCAAATCGGGTTGCGCAGGAAAAATTCGAATGCCGCATGAGCGTAGGGCGATACGTCGAAAGGTTCGTTCGGATCAATGCCGGCAGCAGGCGAGGCTGTAACGTTACGGACCGTATTACCGCAGGCCTCGCGGATGGTGATATCATCCTCTGACAGTTCAGCCCACAACTGCGGCGTACGGTCCAGGCTTACAAAGTGGATCTGTATATCCTGGCGGGTAGTTAAATGCAGATTATGGCTCGCATACTTGTCGGAGATATCGGCAATACGCAGCAATTGCTTAAAAGTAACCTTACCAAAGGGCAATTTAATACGCACCATTTGCACACCTGGCTGGCGCTGGCCGTAAATGCCGCGTGCAAGGCGCAGGCTCCTGAACTTCTCGTCGTGTATTTTACTTTCGCGAAATGCCCTGATCTGTTTTTCAAGCTTAATAATATCTTGCTCAACTACAGGGTTTTCCAATTCGGTGCGGAAACTTAGCATGTCTTTAAAATTATGATCTGCCCGGAGCAGCTGGTTTTACAATTTATTTCCCAAATATATGTATAGTATAGGGAAGTAGTAGGATTTGTTTAAAAATTTCTTTGTTTTACAGTTAAATTACTTTACTATTATAGCTTATAGCCAATTGCGAGCCAAAAATTTATCCGGCACAATTTTACGCAGGTAATGCCCATAATGATGCATTAAGCGAATATTTTTAGCAGTTATTTTTAAGGCCGCAAAGAAAAGAGGTATGCTGTTCCCGATTTATGTGGAAAAAATTCCCTTTCTTTTAAGATAATAAGACTTTGCTCAATGATTAAATATCTGCGCTATCAGAGGTTGATAAGAATGTTTTCCCTGGCGATAACGTCGGCTATGCTGGTTTCGGAAAGTATTTTTAATGTCGCATCGCGTACATGTATGAACACATCGCGAATACCACAAGTTTTTTCGTCCTTGCACTCTTCGCATTTGTGGTAAAAGTTTAGGCTGGCGCATGGTACCATTGCTATCGGCCCATCGGTTATACGCATAATGCTTACCAAATAAATATCCCGCGGATCTTTGTTCAGGCTGTAACCGCCGCCGGCGCCCTTTTTACTATAAAGGAAACCTGCATTACGCAGATCGAGCAATATCTGTTCGAGGAATTTTTTAGGTATACGTTCTTCCTCGGCGATCCTGGATATCTGCATAGGCGGCTGATCGGCATTTTTGCCCAGGATTACCAGGGCTTTAATAGCATATTTTGTCTTCTTGGAAAGCATTTATCTAAGGGTAATAACTTACAAAGATAAGTAAATATATTAAGTCGATATAATTGGTCTGTATTAGGGTATCCGTGTAAATATAATATTTATTTCTTATCCGAATGGCCCAGGTTTTTTTCAGGACTGATCTTGTCCCTCAGTACTTGCTTAAGCTCTTTGATCTCAGGAAAACCGCCGTGTGTTTTCCTGTCGAAGATAACTTCACCGGCTACGCTTATGCTGAAATGGCCGGCCGTTTCGCTGGGGTGGAGCGTTACGCCGTACAATTCGTCAACAAAGGTGGTTAAAAATTCCTGAGCCATATAAGCGGCACGGAGCAGCCAGTTACATTTAGGACAATATTCGATGGTAACGACAGGTTTCATTAAGCTAATTTACAGAAGTGGCCTAAAACAAAAACACCACTGTTGCGGGTAAGGGCATCAGTGATGTTAAAAAGTTTTTTATCGGAATTTTAAAGCTTTTTGAGAATGCTCTCAGAAATTGAAACCTAACGTGATCTTAGGGTTGAAAGGGCCTGCTTTTTTCCTTTTCTTGAAGATTCCACCATTATTTGCTAATGCAGGTACAGCCTTAAGGACTGGGGTAAACAAAGTTTCAAAAAATTTCATCTCTAATGTTTAATTACACCGCTTATTACGATTTCATGATGCTAAATGTTTGCAAAAAACCGCGTTTATACCTTATTTAAGGTACTTTTTGAACAAAATCAACTTAAGGTATATTGTCAAATATGGCTTATAAACAGGTAGTTATAATTGAGTTATTAAAGTGCTGAAATTTTTACATTTTTCTTTTGATGGGGTTTTGCAGAAACATAATTACTCTGGTCGATTACAGAAAACGCCCGCCGGGATGTCGTCAAAAAAATAACAAGTTCGTTACATTTCTTAAACATTCCTGTCGGTTTAACACTTTTATCGCTACATTTAAAAACCATTTATAAACATCTGATCATGGATCGCAGAGAATTCGTAAAGAACGCCTCGCTGGCCACAGCCGGGCTAACTATCCTCAATTTTCCCGTTTTTGGCAAAAACGCACCGAGCAACAAAGTGGTTCTGGCCGTAATGGGCGTCAACAGCAGGGGTAACTATTTGGCTAAATGTTATTCGCAATTGCCTAACGTGGAAATTGCCTATATCTGCGATGTAGAGGACGGGGCTATAAAGAAAGGTTTTGAAGCGTTAAAAGATGCTTCGCGCAAACCTGAACTGGTACGCGATATCCGTAAACTGGTGGAAAAGAGGGATTTTGACGCATTGGTTATTGCCGCGCCCGATCACTGGCATACACCGGCTGCTATTATGGGCGCATCGCATGGTAAACATGTGTATGTAGAAAAACCCTGCGGGCAAAACCCTTATGAGGGCGAGCTGGTTAGCCAGGCGTTGCATAAATATGGCAAGCACATTCAGATGGGTAACCAGCGCCGCTCCATGCCGACTTTGATCGAGGCGGTTAAGCAAGTGCGCGACGGCGCTATCGGCGATCCTTATTTTGCCAAAGCCTGGTATACGAACGACCGGAAGTCCATCGGTGTCGGCAAGCACATTCCTGTGCCTGCTACGCTCGATTTTGAACTATGGCAAGGCCCTGCACCGCGCAAACAATTCCAGGATAACCTGGTGCATTATAACTGGCATTGGTTCTGGCATTGGGGCACCGGCGAAGCCTGTAACAACGGCACGCACGAAATCGACTGCTGCCGCTGGTTTTTAGGGACGGATTATCCAACCAAAGTGAATTCGTCCGGTGGCAGGTATGCATTTCAAGACGACTGGCAGACGCCCGATACACAAGTAGCTTCGTTTGAGTTTGGTAACAAGGGAACGATCAGTTGGGAAGGCCGGAGCTGTAATAACTTCCCGGTCGAGGGAAGCAGCCGGGGCTTTATTATTTACGGAACCAATGGCAGCCTGGTAAATCTTGGCGGCGGTGATTACAAAATACTGGATATGAAGAACAAGGTTTTAAAAGAAGTAAAATCCGAGGTCGCAGCTGACCCTAACAACCCGGTTAGCGCAACAGGAAACCTGGATTTTTATCATTTCCAGAATTTTGTCGGAGCTGTCAGGGGTGAAAACGAGCTTAGCTCGCCGGTAGACGAGGGTTCGAAGAGCGTATTGCTTTGCCACCTCGCCAATATTGCGCAGCGGACGGGCATAACATTAGAATGTGATCCAACAAACGGTCACATCACCAATAGCGCCGAAGCGATGAAGTTATGGCGGCGCACTTACGAACCCGGATGGGAGCCGAAAGTAGCCTAACGAGCGTTTATAAAGCCAGTGATTAAACTATTTAAGATGAAGATAAATTACGTCATTTATTCAACTGTTTTGTTATCATTTTGCCTGTGTGCATCGCATGCCCAGGCCAGGAAGCCGTCATCTGCAGGTTGGGTGAACCTTTTCAACGGCAAAAACCTGGATGGCTGGAAACAGGCTACGGGTACTGCGGGCTATACGGTCGAAAACGGCATGATCGTCGGTACAACTGTAGTCAATTCGCCTAATTCGTTCCTGGTGACTGACAGGGAATACGGCAATTTCGTACTGGAACTGGATATCAAAGTTCCTGATACCACCAGTAATTCAGGTGTGCAAACCCGCAGTCATTTCGATCCGCAGGCCAATAACGGCGCCGGCAAGGTATACGGCAGGCAGGTAGAGGTCGATCCCTCGCACCGCAGGTGGAGCGGCGGTATCTATGATGAAGGCCGGCGCGACTGGCTATATCCGATGGACTTGCATGAAAAGGCCAAAAACACATTTAAGGTAGGCGAGTGGAACCATTATAAGATAGAATGCATCGGCAAGTCCATTAAAACCTGGATAAATGGCAACGCAATGGCTTATATGGTTGACACCGTTGACAGCAAAGGCTTTATAGGTCTACAGGTGCATGGCATCGGCAATAACCAAAGCGAAGCCGGTAAAAAGATATACTTCAAAAATATCCGTATTAAAACGACCGGGTTAACACCGGCCGCATTCCCGCCGGGAGTGTATGTGGTTGATTATATGTCTAATCATCTGACGAATTACGAAAAACAAAACGGCTGGCGCCTGCTCTTTGATGGAAAAACCAATACCGGCTGGCGCAGCGCAACCAGCAATGAGTTCCCGACCAAACCGGGCGGCTGGGTAGTCCGAGACGGCATGATGACCATTTTAGGTTCCAAAGGCGGTGAAGCATCTAACGTCGGCGATATTGTGACTAAAGACCAGTTCAGTACATTCGACTTGTCGTTTGATTTCAGGATGAGCACGGGCGCCAACAGCGGCGTTAAATATTTCGTGACACTTAAGGAAGATACACATGGCCAATCAGCCATCGGCCTGGAATATCAGATATTAGACGACAAGGTTCATCCGGATGCCAAATTGGGGCGTAATGGCGACCGTACGCTTGCTTCGCTGTATGATCTTATTCCCGCTAAAAAACAGGATCGGTTTGTTAGGCCTATAGGCGCCTGGAATACCGGTCGGATAATTGTTTATCCAAATAATCATGTTGAGCACTACCTGAACGGGGTAAAGGTGCTGGAATACGAGCGTGGCTCAAAAGAATTTAAAGACCTCGTCGCTATCAGTAAGTATGTCATCTGGAAAAACTTCGGCGAAGCCAAGCAAGGGCATATCCTGCTGCAGGATCATGGTTTTGACGTGAATTTCAGGAGCATTAAGATCAAAACATTACAATAATGATCTATTGTCATGAGAAAATTACATATCATTATTATTTTGTTGTGATCGCAAAGAAAGTAATGGGCAAAAAAATCAGTCCGAAAATGCTGAAATGTTCCGGTTCGATAACGACTCCCTATTTTTAAAAAGAATAGAGAAACAGGATGATAACCTGAAAGAAAAGTTTATACACGCCGATATAGCAGGTTTTAAAGATGAATATCAGGCTTATAGGGATGAATTTCATAACCCGGGAGACCTAAAAAAGGATCTTCATGTGTATGATTTAAATGCTGATGGAAAAAACGATTTGATCTTTACCGGCGAAAGTGGCGGCGAACCTCGCGAAGTTGCATTTATATTAAATACATCATCAGGATTTAGAGTTGTATTTAAAAGTTTTCAATATGTCTGGGGACTTGATTTTGATCATAACAAGATATCGACTATTTATATAAAGGACGATGGATGCTGTGCCGATTATGTCGATTTTAATAAAATATATCATGTCGATTATACTAAAGATGAACCTGAATTTAATTTAACATACGTCAGTGCCAACATCCACAATGCCACATTTCCTAAAAGACACTTTTCGAAACCAATCTATTTCCAGGTCATTAATAACAACTATAAACTAAGGTCTGATCCTGTGATTAACGATAAAGATTCAGTTGGGTATGGTGGTGACATGCATTTGGGGAATACAATTGGGTTGTTGACAAAAGGCACTTGGGGTAGGGCTATCGGAGAAAGCAAAGATAGCACTGGACGTGTTTGGTGGTTTGTTGAGCTTGAACCGGAGGCTAATATTAAAGAAAGTGTATTTTACGAAGATGAAGGAACCAAGAGAAAGGCCGCAAAAATGGGATGGATAAGTAGTCGTTACGTAAAATTATTAATCAGTAAAAAGGCCGAATTATTGTAATCTTGAAATCGCGTTCATAACTTGTAAGACCAATTAAATCTAATTATCATGGCAATAGATACAGTCAACGTAAATAATAAAGCAAAGGCCCAGAATACGTACGATGCTATCGTTATCGGTTCGGGTATCAGCGGTGGATGGGCCGCCAAAGAGCTTACTGAGCTTGGCCTGAAAACCATTATGCTGGAGCGGGGACGCAATTTTGAGCATATCAAGGATTACAAATCGGCTACCAAAAATCCGTGGGATTTTGAGCATCGCGGTAACATTACCCAGGAGGAGCGAAAACGCCATCCGATTATTGCAAGAGGCTGGGGCGCATATGAGCCCATCATCGATTACTGGGCCAATGATATCGAGGCGCCTTATGTGGAGATCAAACCCTTTAACTGGTGGCGCGCATACCAGCTTGGCGGACGTTCCATTCTATGGGGACGGCAAAGCTACCGCTGGAGCGATCATGATTTCGAGGCGAACCTTAAAGATGGCTGGGCGATCGACTGGCCGATACGTTATAAAGACATCGCGCCCTGGTACGACCATGTGGAAAAATTTATTGGCGTAAACGGTTCGCACGAGGGTTTGGAGCAATTGCCCGACGGCCACTTTTTACCAGCTATGCAAATGAACTGCGTGGAGAAAGATGTGTCGGAGCGGATCAAAAAACACTACAATGGTATGCGTCACATGATCATTGGGCGTTCGGCCAACCTGACGGCACCGATCAGCGGGCGTACCAATTGCCAGTTCCGTAACCGCTGCTGGGAGGGCTGTCCGTTCGGGGCGTATTTCAGTACGCAGTCGTCGACATTGCCGGCTGCGATGAAAACGGGTAACTTGACCGTAAGGCCGTTCTCTATCGTCACCAAAATATTATATGATAAGGATAGCAAAAAAGCGACCGGTGTAGAGGTTCTGGATGCTGAAACCAATAAAACTTATAATTATTACGCCAAAATCGTGTTCGTGAATGCCTCGGCGCTGAACAGCGCCTGGGTGCTGATGAATTCGGCTACCGATGTTTGGCCCGATGGTTTAGGCAGCAGCAGCGGCGAATTGGGCCATAACATTATGGACCATCATTATAACCTTGGTGCGTCTGGTACCATGGAGGGTTATGATGATAAATATTATTTCGGCAGGCGGCCCAATGGCATTTACGTGGTCCGGTTTGCCAACCTGTTCGGCGACAAACGCAATTACCTGCGCGGTTTCGGCTACCAGGGCGGCGCGGGCCGTAACGGCTGGAGCAGGAGCGTGGCCGAACTCAGTATCGGCGGGAAATACAAAGACGAAATATGCGAGCCCGGCGAATGGAGTATGGGGATCGGCGGCTTCGGCGAGTTGCTACCGTACCATGAAAATAAGATCACGCTCGACCATGACAGGAAAGACAAATGGGGATTGCCCGTATTGGCGATGGATGCCGAAATAAAGGATAACGAGAAGAAGATGCGCATCGACATTGTTAACGAAGCCAAAGCAATGCTGGAAATTGCCGGTGTTAAAAATGTAAAGACACATGATTACGGTCATAACGTGGGCGACGGCATACACGAAATGGGAACGGCGCGCATGGGCCGCGACCCAAAAACATCGGTGCTGAATATGCATAACCAGGTTTGGGATGCGAAGAATGTATTTTGTACAGACGGCGCTATGATGGTTTCATCGGCCTGCCAAAACCCGTCATTAACTTATATGGCGATGACCGCGAGAGCTGCGAACTTTGCCGTGGATGAGTTGAAAAAGAGAAATATTTAGCCACTTACCCCCTGGAGGAGAATTGGAATATTGAATGTCGAATTTCGAAGGGAGACCGGTAGTAATAACTTCATTATTCGATATTCGGCATTCGGTGTTCGATATTTAAATGTACAATTATGAAAAGAGCGATAAACATTTTCAGAGCCACGATCATATTGCTGGCACTATTTACTTCAAGTTTCGCCGTTGCCAAGCCCAAAGTATTGGTTTTCAGCAAAACTAAGGGATTTCATCACGCATCCATTGCGGTTGGCGTACCGGCTATTATGAAATTGGGGCAGGAAAACAATTTTGATGTGGATACCACAACGGACGCATCAAAATTCACTCCTGCAAATCTAAAGCAATATGCGGCCGTGATCTTTATGAGCACGACAGGTGATGTGCTGAACGATGAACAGCAGGAAGCGTTTAAGAAATATATCGAAGCAGGCGGCGGCTTTGTTGGCGTTCACTCAGCAACCGATACTGAATACGGCTGGCCTTGGTACGGCGATTTGGTAGGAGCCTATTTTAAAAGTCACCCCAAACAACAGGAGGCAACACTACATGTGGTGGACCGTAATTTTATCGCCACCAAACATTTGCCTGCAGAATGGAAGCGATTTGATGAATGGTACAACTATAAATACATCGCCAAAGGGCTGCATGTTTTGATAACCATCGACGAGAAAAGTTATACCGGTGGCGAGAATGGCGATTTTCATCCGATGAGCTGGTACCATAGCTATGACGGGGGCCGGGCTTTTTATACCGAACTGGGACATACGGACGAGTCTTATTCCGATCCGTTATACCTGAAACATTTGCTTGGAGGTATCGAGTATGCAATGGGTAAGCGTAAGTAGTCTTCTTACCTAACTCTGCGGCTCTTCATTGTCTCAGAGCTCGCAAAGGATGAACATTTGAAATATTTTTAAAAAGTTACAATAGCTTCTCAAAAATTATTTCATTTCTGCTTAGGAAAATTATATTTTGCAACGAGTTTCCGAATTATAAATCCTATTCAAATGAACCACAACCTGAAAAAGCTTTTGGGGTTGATGTGTTGCTGTGCCGTGGCATATCATGCATTCAGCCAAACCGACAAAGAACACATTGCCATTATTCCTGAGCCGGTAAGCATTACGCAACACGAGGGCGAATACACGCTGCCGAAAAACATCATCGTTTCTGCTCCTGTCAAGCCTGACATGAAAGAGGTTATTGCTACGATCCGGGAGCGATTTTCAAATCCCACCGGTGCGCACGTTACCGTTTTAAGCAACGCAGCCAAGCCGGCGATCAGGCTGATATTGAATAAAACAGCCGACACGGTGATAGGCAACGAAGGCTATTACCTGTCGGTCGACAAAAAGGGTATCGTGATAAGGGCCAATGCGCCTGCCGGATTGTTTTATGGCGTACAGTCGCTGGTGCAGTTGTTTCCGAAGGAGATCGTAAGCGATAAGCGGGTCAACGGTGTTGAATGGACAGCGCCCTATGTGGATATCACCGATTATCCCCGTTTTAAATGGCGCGGCCTGATGCTGGATGTGGCCCGTCATTTTTTCACCAAGCAGGAAGTTGAACAGTATATCGACAACATGTCGGTATATAAGTTCAATATCCTGCATATGCACCTGACCGATGATGAGGGCTGGCGCATCGAGATCAAAAGCCTGCCGCGGTTAACAACCGTTGGCGCTTATAATGTTAAGAAGGTAGGGTATTTCGGGAGTTTTCCGCCTCCCGGACCTGATGAGCCGAAGGACTACGGGGGCTTCTATACCCAGCAGGATATCAAAGAGATCGTACAATACGCCAAAGACAGGTTCATGAACATCCTGCCCGAGATAGATGTGCCGGGGCATAGCCTGGCGGCTGTTGTAGCCTACCCTGAACTTTCCTGCACTCCCGGGGCCGACAAGTACCAGGTACGTTCAGGTGAACATTTTATGAACTTTACCAAGCAAGGTATCAAGGCAGGTATCGACAACACTTTGTGCCCTGCTAATGAGAAAGTTTATGTTTTCCTGGATAAGGTGTTGACTGAGGTAGCCAAAATGTTTCCCTTCGGCTACATACACATGGGCGGCGACGAATGCGCCAAGAATTTTTGGGAACAAAGCGATTCGGTGAAAGCTTTAATGCAGCGCGAGCACCTGAAAACCCAGGAGGAAGTTCAAAGCTATTTCGAAAAGCGCGTTGAAAAGATCGTAGAATCGAAAGGTAAGAAATTTTTAGGCTGGGACGAAATACTGGAGGGCGGATTGGCGCCTGATGCCATCGTCATGAGCTGGCGCGGCGTAAAAGGCGGCATACAGGCTGCTAAAATGGGACACGAAGTAGTAATGAGTCCGACTACCTATGCTTACCTGGATTATATGAACGGTGATCCGGTTATCGAACCGCATGTTTATTCGATGCTGCGGTTAAGTAAAGTATATTCGTATAACCCGGTGCCGGACAGTGTGGACTCGAAATTAATTATCGGGACGCAGGCAAATCTATGGACAGAGCAGGTTTACAATACTCGTCATATGGAATACATGACATGGCCGCGCGCCTTTGCCGTAGCTGAAAACGCTTGGACACCAAATGCCAGGAAGAACTGGGACGATTTCTTCGGCCGCGTCGAGAAACATTTTGCCCGTTTTGATGAAGCGCAGATCAAATATGCCCCGAGCGTATATGATCCGATCTTTAATATAAAAATGCGCCCGGACAGCACGATGGAGGTAGAATTGCAAACCGAGGTTAAAGGGCTGGATATTTATTACAGTTTCGATAATTCATTCCCCGACAATTTCTATCCTAAATACACCGCGCCGTTATTGGTACCGAAAGAAGCTTTCCAATTGCGGGTAATTACTTACAGGAACGGCAAACCCATTGGCCGCATGATTACCATGACGCTGGAAGAGATGAAAAAGAGAGCTAACAGGCGGAATTACGGCGAAGATGATTAACCAGAATCAATATATCAGGCCTCATGGAAACATGGGGCTTTTTTATACCTTAGCCAATCTGATATAAACCATGAAGACTATTTCAATTTTCCTAGCTACCGTACTGTCTTGTGCTTCGTTTTCACTGTGTGCACAGGTGATTAATACAAATTCGAGGCCCGACCCATCGGTTGATTATACTAAGCTGGGCCGTATTGACAGTATCATTAACGATTGCGTAGCCAAAAACCAGGTGAATGGTGTGGTAACGCTGGTTGTGAAAGACAACCAGTTAATACAGTGGAAAGGTTATGGCTACCTGGATAAAGACAGTAAAAAGCCCATGCCGAAAGATGCTATTTTTCGCATCATGAGCCAAACCAAGGCTATTACCGCGACAGGCATAATGATCCTGTACGAGCAGGGAAAGCTTTATTTGGATGAGCCCATCGGGGACTTCATCCCGGAATTTAAAAATCAGCGGGTGCTGGATAAATTTAACCCGGCCGATTCGAGTTATACTACCGTTCCGGCTAAAAGGAATATTACTTTCCGCGATCTGCTGACACACACGTCAGGTTTGGATTATACAGATATAGGCACCCCCGCAGGCAATGCTATTTACACCAAAGCTAAGATACCTTCAGGATTAGGATATTTTGACGCCAGCCTGCTCGACCGGATGAAAGCACTCGGGAAATTGCCCCTGATGTTTCAGCCCGGCGAAAAATGGCAGTATAGCTTAGCTTCCGATTTGCTGGGCTGCCTGATCGAAGTCATTAGTAAACAAAACCTGGAAGATTTTCTGCATGATAATATCTTTGGACCGCTGGGTATGAAAGATACTTATTTTAATCTTCCGCAATCTAAGGCGAGCAGGCTGGCTACCGTTTATACTGAAGATTCGCTGCATAACGTCATTAAATGGAGCCATACCTTCCGTCATATCGACCCGGATTATCCTTTGATGAAGAAGTCTTATTTTTCGGGCGGTGCAGGATTAAGCTCGACTGCATGGGATTACGCCATTTTTATGCAGATGATGCTAAACGGGGGCATTTACAACAGCCACAGGATATTGTCGCCGCGCACGGTGCAACTGATGACCAGCAACCAGCTTGATTTTACCTATAACCCCATGGACAACTTTGGGCTCGGCTTCGGGATAACGAGCGTTAAGTCGGCCGCGCGTAATCCAAGGAATGCAGGTTCATTTGCCTGGGGCGGGTATTATGGCACCAGCTACTGGGCCGATCCGAAAGCACACATGGTGTGCCTGATCATGACGCAGCAAACTCCTGATAGCCACGGCGATTTCTTTCAGAAAGTGGAAGATGTGATCTATTCAAGTCTGGATAAATAACTGATTATTTATTCTGTGTCACCGACAGCGCGCCTGATGGACATCTTTTCACCTGGTCTATGATCGCATTGGAATCGGCTTTGTGAATATTGATCCACGGTTTTGCGGTATTATCGAATACCGCGGGCAAACCCCTGACACAATTACCCGAGTGAGCGCATAAATGCGGCTGCCAGGTGACGGTTATTTCGCCGTTTTCATATTTCTTGGTAATGTCTTCCATATCCCCTAAATTACGTCTTTGAAGCCGAAAGCGAAAAGCTAAAAGCAGAAAGCCAAAATTCACATGCCCGATTTTTTTGTCGATCCGAACATTGCCCGTGCTAAAACGCTGCATGCAGACTTTTATAACAGCGCTGAAGTGTTTGAGCAGTGCCGCGAGAAGATATTTGCGCCGTCGTGGCAGTTTATAGGCAATACGGCATTGGTAAAGGAGCCGGGGGATGTTTATCCCTTCACGTTACTGCCTGGCTATCTTGACGAACCTTTGTTGCTCACTAAAGACAAAACAGGCGGATTGAACGTCTTATCCAACGTTTGTACACACCGGGGCAACCTGGTTGCGGATAAAGCCTGTCAGCTGAACAACCTGCGCTGCCGGTACCATGGCCGGCTGTTTGGATTAGACGGTAAGTTTGTCTCGATGCCGGAATTTAAGGAAGTAGAGAATTTTCCTTCGCCGGATGACGACCTGCCTGCGCTGGAGACGTTTAAATGGAGCAACTGGCTGTTCACTTCGGTTAATCCTGTTTCTGGGGCAGAGCTTTTCTTCAGCGATATGATGGAACGGGTTAGCTGGATGCCTTTAGATTATTTCAGGCCACACCCCGAATTGTCGAGGACCTTTCATGTGAAAGCTAATTGGGCATTGTATTGCGAAAATTATCTCGAAGGATTCCATATCCCGTTCGTACACGCGGGGCTCAATGCGGTAATCGACTTCAGCGATTATGCTACCGAGCTGTTCTTTCCGTATTCGAGTTTACAGCTTGGTCTTGCACGTAACCCTGCCGATTGTTTTGACTTGCCTGAATCGTCGCCGGACTACGGCAAAAATGTTGCTGCATATTATTTCTGGGTATTCCCTAACATGATGTTTAATTTTTATCCCTGGGGATTGTCGGTGAATGTCGTCGAGCCTGTTTCTGTCGGCGAATGCCGTGTCAGGTTCATATCCTATGTATGGGACGAGAGCAAGCTGGATAAAGGCGCGGGCGCTGGTCTGGACAAAGTGGAGATGGAAGACGAGGAGATTGTAGAAAATGTACAGAAGGGTGTGCGCTCCAGGTTTTATAAACATGGACGTTATTCAGCCACAAGAGAGCAGGGAACGCATCATTTCCACCGCATTTTAGCCGAATTCATAAACAAGTAGATGGCGCAGCTCGAACGCAAATTGGGTCTTTGGGCAGCGGTATCCATTGTGATCGGATCGGTTATTGGTAGCAGTATTTTCATGAAGCCGGCTACCATGGCAGCACAACTGAGCTCGCCTTTGATGCTGCTGGCGGTTTGGGTAGTTGCCGGCGTTGTATCGCTGTTTGGCAGTATGATCAATGCCGAGGTCGGCTGCGCAATGCCCGAAACAGGCGGCCAATACGTTTATTTCAAATACATGTACGGCGATTTCTTTGCCTACCTGTTCGGCTGGTCGTCCTTTGTGGTTATCGACACGGCCAGCATATCGGGTATCGCTTTTGTTTTTGCGGAATACCTGCAATACTTTGTGCATCTGCCGCGGTTTTCGCCTGCAATTCAACATGCCGTACCCATTGTAATTCCTTACATCGGCCGTTTTTACTTGTTAGAAAATGCCGGTGTGAAAGCAATAGCTGTACTGCTGGTTATCATTTTCACCTGGATCAACGTACGGAGCCTGAAGGCCGGCGGTGCGGTACAGGTGTTCTTTTCGGTGTTAAAAGTCGCAGCGCTGATTTTCCTCATAGCTGTCATATTTTTTTCGGGCCAGGGGCATGCGGCTAATCTTGTAAAAGCTTCGCCAACTTTCGACCGGTCGTTCTGGCACCAGTTTACGGCGTTTATTGCGGCGACGACCGGTGCGCTCGCAGCTTACGATGGCTGGAATAACCTGGGTTTTATCGGGGGAGAGATCAAGGATCCGCAAAAAAACATACCCCGCGGCCTGATGCTTGGCATAGCGCTTTGTATCATATTGTATGTATTGACCACCGAGGCATACCTGTATATGATGCCGGTGGATGAAATGAAAAATTCGTCGCTGGTGGCCTCGGATGCTTTATATAAGATCATGGGAGTAACCGGAGGCGGACTGATTGCGGCGATGGTATTGTTATCGACCGCCGGGGCTACTAACAGTAATATTTTGCCCTGCGGGCGTGTGATCTTTGCCATGTCGAAAGAGAAAAGCTTTTTTCAATTTGCTGGAAAAGTGGATCCGAAATATCATACACCATCCAATGCCCTCTGGTTTCAGGCGGTTTGGGGAACGGTATTGATACTTATAGGCTCGTTCGATATGCTGATGGACATGTTCGTGTTCATTACCTGGATATTCTACGGGTTTGCGGCTTACGGGATTTTTATCCTTCGAAAGAAAATGCCCGGCAGGCAGGGTGGGTACCGGCTAAAAGGCTACCCGGTTTTACCCATCGTATTTATTTTGTTTTCCACGCTTTACGTGGCCATTACACTTTATAATGATATTAACGATTACATAGCCGGGCGAAGCCATATTATCGTTTCGGTATTCGGCCTGGTACTGGCGGCGATCGGAGTGCCGTTGTTTTGGCATTTCAGGAGAAAGCAGTTGCGATAAAACTTCCTTATTTTTGCTTTATGAAGGTGAACGTATTGGCATTTGGCATTGCAAAGGATATTTTCGGTAAATCTGAAATACAAGTCGATCTTGTTTCAAACACTACGTCTGACCTGAAGAGGTCGCTTGAGCAAAACTTCCCCCGCCTGAAACAATTAAGATCGTATTTAGTCGCTGTGAATAATGAATATGCGGAAGATACCCAAACGCTTACCGATAGAGACGAGATCGCCATTATTCCACCTGTGAGCGGGGGATAGGAACGCTGATTAATTTGATTTAATGATTACGCTGACTTGACTACACAAATTCTCATATCCGATAAGCCGCTTGATATACAGTTCTGTATTGAATGGGTTACGACGCCGCAATCCGGCGGCATAGATGTGTTTATCGGTACG
>JAFDZK010000073.1 GCA_018267005.1 Bacteroidota bacterium | reverse complement strand
ATAGTGGTTTGCTTGAAAGGCGTTGAAAAATAGATCGCCAGTTTGCCAACACCGATCAGTAAAAGCAGGTTATTGGGGTTTATGGTCGGAAACAGGCCGACGCCTATCCAAAATAGGAGCGTATAAAATACCAGGCCCGTTACCAGCACATGGACAAGGTAAAGCGACAAAACAGTGCCCCGGTCTTCGCCTGAAGCAATCTTTCGTACCGCTAACTGGTCAATGCCGAACGACAGGATATTGAATATAGCCATCAGCAGGGCCAGCGCCAAGTTGATCTGCCCGAAATTAGCTTTGCCGAGCCCGGTTGAAAGGACATAAAAAATTACGAAGCCAAATAGCTGATTTAGTATAAGCTGTATACTGTTTGCCGAAAGGTTTTTGAGCAGCTTTTTTTTCATTTACCGGAGATAAGCTCAGGAACTGTATTCAACTATCATTTTTTCTTTAACGGCCGGGATTTCAGGTGTGCTCTTATTGTACATTTTTCGCAGCAGGCGGTATTTGAGCCGCGTATGCCGGGCAATAGTACTGGCTATTTCAAAACCTTCGCGCCCATCCAGGAAACCCAGGAAAAAAAGGTAGTTCTTTAAGAAATGGAATGCCGGTGCGAGATATAATTTCTTGAGCGAGGCTTTTTTGTCGATAGCGAAGTATTTTTCAGCGCATAATTTGGCGTAAGCTGCAGACTTGTCGGAATATTCATTTGCGTCCTTAACTGAATAATGGTGAATATGACCCCTCATTTTTTTTATGGTTATGCCATAAGGCAAAAGCAGCGTTTCATGTACGGCAGGTTCGGACCATCTTACTATTTTCCGGTTAAACAACCGTATATGATGGTCGCGCCCCCATGAACCGAAGTTTATCAGTTTCGGGCCGAAATAGGATTTAAATGCGATATCGTAAACGATTCGGTGATCATCCAGGTCGAGCCGGTGCAGCGCACTGATCAGTTCTTCATCTGGTTGCTCATCCGCATCGATACTTAATATCCAGTCGTATTTCGCCCGGCTGTTTCCCTTGTTTTTGTTGGCGCCATAGCCATCCCAGCTTTCGTCGTATACCCGGCAACCCTGCCGATGCGCGATAACGGTCGTGCCATCGGTGCTGTTATTATCGATCAAAACGATATCGTCGGTGATAAGCTTCACGGAGTCAACACAACCGGCGATAACTTCAGCCTTATTTTGAGTAATAATGACAACGGAAACAGGAACCATAGAATACGCTATTTAAAACCATCACGATCAGCAAGCGGGAAAGGTTGCTTTGGGTTCATTTTAAAAATTAACCGTATAGGGCGCCTACGGGCTGATCGGATGAATCTTCAATTTTAAGTGTTTGAAAATCAGTATTTTGATTCAGAAATGATATTTTTGTTGTAATGGTTAAGCAACCTTTACAGCATAAGCAACGTGATAAGGTGCAGATAAGGTTAATTATTCAGGCTAACACACGGTTATAACCCTATGGGTGAAGCAGAATTACATCAACTGATCCGAGGCTGTATTAAACAGGACAAAAGTTGTCAGAAGGTGCTGTATAAAGCATATTACAGCTTTGCCATGGGCATATGCCTGCGCTACGCCAATAACCGCGAGGAGGCGGCTGAAGTAATGAACCAGGGCTTTTATAAGGTCTTCACAAAAATTGAGACCTATGATATAACGCGGCCTTTCAAGGCCTGGCTCGGCAGGATCATGACCAATGTATCCATCGATTATTACCGCGCCAACCTGAAAATGGCTTATACTGAAGACCTGGAAAAGGCCGAACATGTAAGTGATGGCGACTTTACAGATAAGAAACTCCATTACGAGGATCTGTTACGCATGGTGCAGCAATTGCCGACAGCTTATCGGACAGTTTTCAACCTGTTTGCTATCGAGGGTTATTCGCACGAAGAAATAGGCGATATGCTGGGCGTATCGCCGGGGACCTCGAAGTCGAACCTGCACAAAGCAAGGCAGAAACTGAAACAAATGATATTGGATGCCGACTCTCGCGGTAACACAAGTTATGGCGATGGCATGAATTATTCATCACCTATCGTTGCTATCAACAAGAGCAACATGCAGGGGATGTTTTATAAGAAAAATATTTGAGAATGAAAAAGGAGAAGGATCAAGAAGTAGACGAGTTGTTCAAAAAAGGACTCCACGATCCCGTAAACGAACCCGCTTTCAGGGAGAGCGACTGGGATGCGATGGAGCGGATGCTTAGTGACGGCCGAACACGCCGGGGCATTATCTATTGGTTACCTGTGGCCATCGGGGCGGCAGCCTTATTACTGCTATTCATCGGTTGGTTCTTATTCAGGGCGCCGAATAGCGGCAACGGGCAGCAAAACCACCTGTCGGCTAAGAACCATGCGGCAAAAGGCACACTGGTTACCCCTCAAAACGACTCCGGTTCAAGCGGCGGTCCCGCCGGGCTGGCGGCAGATAGCAGCAAACAGAAAATACAGACTCCCGCCGATTATGCCGTAAACCCAAAAACACCAGGGAACGGCCAAAACAAATCGTTCTTTTCCTTATCTCCAGGCGCGGGCCGCCGCCATACCGGGGTCACAGGGGAGAAAAAGGAGCTCGGCACCGCCGATGACCACGCCAAAGCCCCTGCAGAATTAACGGCCGCAGTAACCGGCGAACAGAAAATCAATCCGGCCGGGGGCGATAAAAAAGACTTGGGCAGCGCCGATGGGCATATTAACGACGGGTCGGCAGTTATTGCATTAGTTCCGGGCAAACCAAATGACAATGCTCAACCCGGCAACAAAAAAGATGCACCCGGCGCAATTGCTAATACGACCACGACACCTGCGGTAATTGCAGATGTCGCTGATGGAAAAAGAGACAAAGGATTATCCAAAACGAAGAAAGACCTGGGCACAGCCGATTTCAGGAAACCCATATTTGCACTGACTGCTATTGCGTCGTCGGATATGAACGGTGTAAATTCCTTCGGCGGACGCCTTGGCGGTAATTTCGGTGGCATGTTCTCCGCTACTTTCGGGCAAAAATGGACGATTACAACCGGCGGCATGTATTCGATCAAGCCCTATTCGACCCCATTTGATAACTATCATACAGTTTACCATTTCAATGTTCAGCCGTCAAGCGTCAATGCCAATTGCCGTATGATCGATATTCCGCTGAATGTAAACTACCAGGTTTATGCAAAGAACGGCAACCGGTTTACCCTGGGCACCGGGCTCTCATCGTACATCATCCTGCGCGAGGATTATCATTTTAATTATGATCCTGCCGCTGGCGGTAATTATTACAACAATAATGTTGCCGGCCCTGCAGGTTACACTGTCATTAATAAGAATCGCAACATCTTCGGTATCATGAACCTCGATGCTACCTACGAGCGGCAGATAAGCCCGCGGATGGGTATCATGGTTCAGCCGTATCTCAAAATACCATTGTCAAACGTTGGCGCAAGCCAGGCCAAACTACAGTCGACCGGGGTAGCCCTGGGACTTAGCTGGGATATTAACTCGTTCAGAAAACCAAAATAGTATGAAATATATCGGTCTTATTTTACTTGCCCTGGTAAACTTCAGCGGGGCGGGGCAGGATATCTATATCTGTAAAAATGCAAAGATCAACATGTTCTCGAGCGCACCGATCGAGGATATCGAGGCCAATTCAAACTCCGCAGTATCTGTTTACAATGCCGGCACGGGCGACCTGGATTTTACCGTACCGATTCGCTCGCTCCATTTCGAAAGATCGTTGATGGAAGAGCATTTCAACGAGAACTATATGGAAAGTGATAAATATCCGCGAGCCACATTTAAAGGAAAGATGCAACCGTTACCCGACCTGACCAAAGACGGCAGCTACCCGGTAACGGTCTCGGGTGAACTGGATGTACACGGAGTGAAACAAGCCCGCATCATCAACGGAATGGTAAAGGTTAGCGGCGGAGTTGTAAGCATGTCGTCTGAATTTATGGTCAAATGTGCCGATCACCATATCGACATACCGGCTATCGTATTTCACCATATAGCCGAAAGTATACGCGTACGGGTTTCGGCAACCTATTCAGTATATAGCCAATCAAAATAGCGACCAACTTAAAACATAGATATGAAACGAACCATCATTTTTATTGCATTTTTTGCACTGGCAATAGGTGTAAAAGCGCAAAAAGCAGATACGGCCAGAAAAGAAAGCGCGACGGATTCACTGATGAATTCGCTGAGCGGCGATAACGCCAGGAAGGGGGACATTTTGCCAGCATTTAAGGCCACACGTCTGATCTTTTCGCCAACGACTCAAACCGTAGCTAAAAACAATCTTAATTTCCTTGTTATCCACCGATTTGGCGACATAGGAACATCAACTGGCGGCGCCCGGACCCTCTTCGGCCTCGACGCCATAAACGATGTATATATTGGCTTCGAATATGGGGTCACCAATAATTTTACGGCTATTTTCGGCCGGAGTGTAATAGGTCAGCTTATCGACCTGCAATTAAAATATGCTATCCTTCATCAAACCAACGACGATAGCTCGCCATTGGCCATTACGCTTGAGGGCGGGGCAGGAGTCAGGCCGTATGGTTCCTTTACCTCGTTCGATAACCGGCTCTCTTATCTTGCCGAGGCCATCTTCTCGCGCAAGTTTACATCAGCATTTTCACTGGAAATATCGCCGGTTTTTGTACAGGATAACCAGCCGATCCCGAATCTTCCCGGTAATGATCAGTCGTTTTTCTCAATCGCTGCTGCAGGGCGTTTGAAAGTAACAAAGCACATGAGTATACTGGTCGACTACGAACACCCTTTTTCCAATTATAAGACCGGCGCTAACAGTTTCGAGGACCCATTAGGGTTTGGCGCCGAATTTGAGACCGGCGGCCACGTGTTTACACTGAATGTGACCAATGCCCGGGGAATCGACCAGATCAATTCATTAAGCGGCTCGCAGGCAGCTTATGGCCGCGGCCAGTATCGGTTTGGTTTTACCATATCGCGTATGTTCGATTTCAACCGCCACAAAAATCGTAGCTGGTAATTTGAGTTTACAAAATTGTAGCGATGGACAGAAATGAGTTTTTATCAAAGTTTGCAGTGGGAATGGTTGCGGTATGTACCGGCTGCAGCCTGGCGTCGTGCGGTGGTAAAGGCAACGATGCCTCACCCGCGATAGTTGGAGGCGCGCCGTCGCCGCCGGCACAGGGAAGCGGTAATTTGTTTACGATCGACCTGGGCAGCGAATTGCAGCATATAGGCGACTCAAAGGTTTCTAACGGTGTTATCGTGGTCAGGATAGCCGATGGCGAGGCGGCTGCCTCGGTTACCGCGGTACAGGTGGCGTGTACTCATCAGGGTACAGCTATCAACATAACGCTGCGCAGGGTATATTTATATGCCCCGCGCATGGCAGCGAATATAATAAGCAGGGGCAGGTAATTGCCGGACCGGCGGCCTTGCCGCTGCACGAGTATAACGTCGCCGTTAACGGAACCAGCCTGACGGTTTCTGCCTGAGGTGATTCAGCAGTTAGCCCGACCCTTACGAGGGGAAAATTAACAGCGGGATATTGATGTTTTCGGGAATGGCATATGGCGTGTCGTGTCCCATCAGCTCTGTGAAATGGTAGTTATTGTTTACCAATACCAGCAGGTCGTTATTCATGCCATTTACCAGTATGTCAATCGCTTTGGGAATATCACGTTCGCGTATGTTGCTGAAATAAATATGCTCGATGGTGGTCGGGTTCAATAAAGTTTCTTCAAATACTGTGCGGGCATAGTTATCTTCCATATAAGGCAGGCCTTTGGCCGATATATTCGCAATCAATGCAGCGGCATTGTGGTTTTTGGCTATCTGGGTCAGAAAATACACCACTTCGCGGCGGCAAAAGCGCAGATCGGTCGGATAAACCATTTTTTCGAACGCCTTGTAAGGGAAGTCTTTCGGGATCAGCATGACCGGGCAACCCGATTTGGTGGAACAGCTTAATACACCGCTTTCAATGTACGCGATATTGCGCTCGTCCCTCGCAATGCCCTTTATCAATAAACCCGCATCGTACTTTTTTGTGACCGACAATACATTATCGGAAGCAAAATTCACCTCCTCGATGAAATGTACCGGCGGCTTAAGCCCGGTTTTCCAATGGAGCCTGGATTCCAGCTTTTCCATCCAGTCGTTTTTGCCTTGATATACTTCCAGTATAGGTTCGTCTGCGTTGGCAATTACAAATTCCGCCGCCACAGGCTGCTTCGCGTATTCAAGTATATTCCAAACGTAAAGGTTTACATTCATTTTGCCGGCCAGCAACAGTGCAAGGCTGGCAGCATGCTCGGCTTCTGGGGAAAAATCGTTAAAGAGAAGAATGTTTTTCATGGCCGCCTGGTTTTAAAAATGAAAAAGGAAGAAAGATGGGAATCCGTTTGTAAAATTAACAAAAAAAAGACCGGAGAAACAAGTGTTTTTTAATTAATATGTAAAATATTTCGGGCGCTTATGAATTAAAAACCGGCTGGTTATCAGCAGCCAAAAGAACATTAATTCAAACGATTTTGCTGATGCCTTTAGTTAAAAGAAATTGATCCCTGATCACGGGATATTGGACATAATGAAATAAAAAAATCCCGGGAATTTCCCGGGATTTGGTTCCCCCGCATGGATTCGAACCACGACAAGCAGAGTCAGAGTCTGATGTGCTACCGTTACACCACAGGGGAGTGATGATGGGTTTAAACTAATTTCTTATTTTTTAAGTAGGGTAACCCGGACTCGAACCGGGAACCTCCACAACCCGAATGTGGTAATCTGCCAATTGATATACTACCCTAAACAAAAATCCTCTCAGTTTTACCGGGAGGATCCAATTTATCTTCATGTCCGGTCGATACGATATTAGCTGCGCTGCTGCGACGGCTGGTATTGTATCGATAGCTTGTCCATGCTGCAATTATAGCTATTTTTTTCGACAAACGAAATCGCAGTCACAAAACAGCGGCTTTCAGCAAACCTTCAACTGCCGACACCGATTTAATCAGCTCGTCCGAAAACCCGAATCGCTGCTGCAGGTATGAAAAGCTGTTGTAGCTCAGCCATATTTTGTTATCGTTGTCCTGCCAGATCAGTGTTTTAAGCGGCAAATCGATACCCGACAGCGGTTCGGCCACCATCAGTGGCGTCCCGGCCTTTGGGTTTCCGAAGATCAGCAATTCCGTGGCGTTCATTTCGAGCCCGGCTTTGTCTGCTTCGGCCCGTTGGTCGATCCGGGCAAAAATGGTCACGCCTTTGGCTCTGAGCAAGCTCTCCAGGCGGTCCGCTGTTTCGTTAACCGGGTAAGGGCTTGTTAGTGTGGTGATGCCTGTGCCGCGCTCCATATATGCCTTAGCTTGCATTATCCTTGGCTATCACACTCCAGTCGTCGTTACCGTGCCCTTGGGCTATCCATTGGTCCATTAAGCCGGCTACAGCAGGTATAACGGTTAAATGGGTGCCGCCATCTTCAGCGGCTTTCATCATTAGTCCCGCGTCTTTGCGCGCCATGCTTAACTCCCACGAAGGTTGGCTATAATCCCCGCTGCTAAGTTTTTTTAGCCGTGCGGGCGCCGCTGTCCCCGGGTTCCATGCGCTGAATAAATTTAAAATGTCCTCAGTGCCTATACCTTGTGCTTTTGCTAAAGCGAGCGCATCCGAAAGCCCCGCCGTCATGCTGATCAGGAAAAGGTTTCCGATCAGTTTCATGCCTGCGGCTTTGCCTTCTTCAGCCCCGAAATTGATCAGCTTACCGGTCATTTTCGATAATTCAGGCTCGAATTTGCGAATCACATCCTGGTCACCCGATACCAGCATATAGCCTGTACTTTCCAGCGCGTTAGGCGGCCCCATAAAAACCGGCGCATGCAGGTAAGTATAGCCGCGCTCCTTCCATTTTTTTGTTCGTTCAATTGCCCCTTTGGCCGAAGTGGTGGTATGATCGATGATCGTCGCTCCGCGCTCAAAGCCCGTACTTGCGTTGCCCAATACCTCGTCAACCGTGGCGTCGTCCTTAAGTGTGATATGGATAACATCTGCGCCCTTCACCGCATCGGCGACGCTGTCAAATGCTTTGGCTCCGTCGGCCTCCAAAGCTTTGGCTTTCGACGCTGTGCGGTTCCACACCTGCACCTGCTCACCTTTTTTAAGCATGGCTTTGACAAAATTCGAGCCCAGCAGGCCCATTCCTAAAAAAGCTTTCATAGTTGTATAAGTTTTGGAATAAAAGTACAGACTAAAATAATTACCTGGCAGTCATACAACAGTAAAACCTCGCATGGCGTTTGACCCTTGTTAATAATATTGGACACTATGTGGCAATTGAGACAGAGATCTTTTTCAAGGTTGTGACAAAACGCTGTCACCAATCATAAATCAAATAGTTCGTATCTTTAAATGTCAATCTACCGCGCTGCCGTTTTCAAAACGCACTTCGTCAGTAACATTTCGCATGTTCCAACAGTATCCGAATTCATGGTAATTAATACCTGTGCAAGTCATCTTGCAAATAATGTCAACAATATTTTACAGAAAACGGCCATTTATCCACACTGTCAATCCGCAGGTTTTTTACCTTTAAACCGTATTAAATGGTACCAATCCTATGAAGACCGTTAAGAACCTCGCGCCGCTGGTAATTACTTTTGCCGCTTTACTTTGTGCCTGCCATCCGAAAGGGACAAATAAACTGAACGGCGATATCCGGGCGGATATGCATTTCGCCTATGACGACAGTACGTTGACTAACCGCGTCTTGCCCGTGATGATGCCTTATAACCGGTTAATCGACCCCGCCGGGCAGACTATCAGCTTCGGCGATCCGAATTTTGAAAACCATAGCCTGGATGTGCGGCTGATTCCCAATTCGCCCATCATCGTTATTGAGGAGCGTTATGGTATCACCTTGATCGATACTACTGAAAAAAAGGTTGTCGCCAACTGGGCTTATAAAAATGACAAAAGGTTTAACGGCCTGATGAGCACCTATTCGGGCCTTGCTGTTCGTAGTATCGCCGGGGGAATGCAGATATTCTGGAGCGCTGCCAATGGCAATAATCACCAGTCCTATGTGATGCAGGCAAAATGGGATGGCAGAGGTGTAAGTATAGACGATGCCATTCCATTTAAACCACTTGCGCCATCGCCTTTAGCCCTGCCGAATGAGCTTACCATCCACACAGAGAATGGCATGGATTATCTATATGTGGTTTTGAATGGCAACGATCAATTGGTAAAGATCGATCTGAATACCAAACAAACTGTATGGTCCAAACCAACCGGCGTTGCGCCTTACGGCATCGCCCTAACAGGCGATAAGATCTTAGTGACCAACTGGGGCGGCAGTGAGCCTGGAGCGGATACTGCTCGTCGCGAGACGGCGGGCGTCCCCTATGGCAAAACCTATATCAGCCCAAAGACCGGTGCGGCTGCTGCTGGCAGTGTACAGGTTTTTGACAACAGTGGCAGCATGATAAAGGAAATACCTGTCGGCCTGCACCCAAATGTGATCATAGCAAGTTCCGATGATAAATATGTCTATGTAGCCAATGCCAACAGCGATAATGTTTCGGTTATATCGCTGTCAACGCTAAACGTGACTGCAACTATTCCAGTCAGGCTTATTGCAGGTAAAAGCGGTTACATTGGCGATTCGCCCAATGCGCTTGCATTAAGCCCCGACAATGCAACCTTGTATGTGGCAAACGGCATGGATAACGCCGTGGCTGTGATTAAACTTGGATCGGGTGCGTCGGCAAATGGCAGCGGCCGGAGCGAAATAAAAGGTTTTGTTCCAACCGAAGCTTATCCGGGCGGCTTGTTACTGAATGGTAATACCCTTTTTGTAACCAACCTGGAAGGCGAAGGCTCGCGAATAAGCTCAAGGGAATTTTCGGCGAACAAAAACCTGTCGGGCATCAATGCCTATAACTCGCATCATGAAAAGGCTACATTATCCATCATACCCTTGCCGGTTAATGATGCCCTGAGAAACTATACCGAAAAGGTGAAGCAATTAAACCTGGCATTCCGCGAAGCGATAGCCGGTCTTACTCCCCGCAAAAACGTTGCACCGCAACCTGTGCCCGAGCGCATCGGCGAGCCATCGGTTTTTACACATGTGTTGTACATCATCAAGGAAAATCGTACTTACGACCAGGTCCTCGGCGATATACCGGAGGGAAACGGCATGAAGTCGCTGTGTGTTTATGGCGATAGCATAACCCCGAACGAGCACCAGCTTGCGCGGCAATTTTTATTGCTCGACAATTATTATGCTTCGGGCAAATGCTCGGCCGAAGGGCATCAATGGACGGATGCCGCGATGGTAACCGATTATGTCGAGAAAAATGTTCGTGCCTGGTTCCGCAGCTATCCTCATGTACAGGAAGATGCGCTGGTGTATGATGCGAACGGCTTTATCTGGAACAATGCCGCCGACCACGGAAAAAGCGTAAGGATATACGGTGAGGCCTCGCAGCCGCATTTTGATAATAAATTGACCTGGACAGATATTTACAATAACTACCGGGAGGGTAAACCGTTCGAGTTTTACAACACCAGCACCATATCCAGGGTACGGCCGATGTTGTCGCAAAACTACCCCGGCTCGGATGTATTGAAGATAACCGACCAGGTGCGGGCTTCGGCGTTTATCAAAGAACTGCACGGTTATGAACAGCAGCCGGGCGATGCTTTACCTAACCTGATGGTAATGGCGCTTTCGGACGATCATACCGAAGGCACACGGCCCGGCATGCCGAAGCCGCAATCGATGGTGGCAGATAACGACCTGGCGCTTGGACGCATTATCGAGGCTGTAACCAAAAGCCGCTTCTGGAAAAATACGGTCATTTTTGTAACCGAGGACGATTCTCAGGACGGTTGGGACCACGTATCCGCTTACCGCACGGTCGGTTTTGTTATAAGTCCGTACAGTTGCCTGCAAAGCACCGTTTCGACCAATTACAATCAAACCTCTGTTGTGCGCACAATCGAGCAAATTTTGGGCATCCCGCCGATGAATGTTCTTGATGCAACAGCGTTGCCCATGTTCAAGTGTTTTTCCGACCGGCCATCTTCTTATGTTTATACCGCCGTTCCGAACCGCATCCCGATCAATGATATCAATAAAAGCTTTTCGGAGCTCAAAGGCAAAGCGTTGTTTTATGCTAAAGCCTCCGCGGGCCACCAGTTCGACTACGTCGACGCCGGTAACGACGACCTGCTGAACTGCATTTTGTGGTTTGCGGGAAAAGGTAGCAAGCCATACCCCGCGAAGCTGGCAGCCAGGGATGACGGCGACTAACTTAGTCGTGCGAAAATCGTATTTTCGCTTGCCTGCCCGTCTTGCAGACATCAATTTGGCCCATGCGTAAAGCTGCTTATCTTATTGCTTTTTTATTAATGCTGGTTGCCGGCATAGCCTGTGCAGCAGACATAAAAAGCATTGGCGTACCCTATGTGCAGAATTATACCAAGGCTGTATACCAATCTGGCAATCAAAACTGGTCGGTTACCAAAGACGAGCGCGGCATCATGTATTTTGGCAACTCGGGCGGTCTGCTGACTTTCGATGGCAGGTACTGGCAGTCGTATGCCATGCCTAACGGCCTGATCGTGCGTTCAGTGGCGGCAGATGGTAAGGGAAAGATCTACGCCGGTGGTTTCGGCGAATTCGGTTACTGGCAAAACAATAAGAACGGCTCGCTGCAATACCATTCGCTCACCGGGTTGATCCCCAAAAAGTTCCGGCCGCTCAACGAGGAAATATGGAAAATATACTTCGACGATAAGCAGATCATTTTTCAGTCATTTGGCTCGATATTTATCTATGCCGGCGGAAAAATCGACGTAGTAAAGGCTCCTAATCCCTATCTTTTCCTGTTTAAGGTGGGCAGCCGTTATTTTGTCGAGCAGGTAAATGCAGGCCTGTTCGAGCTAAAGAATAAAAAACTGCAATATCTCGCCGGAAGCAACGCATTAGGAAACAGCGGCATATTGTCCATCCTGCCATTTCCGCACAACAGGTACCTGGTCGGCACTGCACACAACGGCCTCTTCCTGTATGACGATCACCAATTTATCCCGTGGAAAACCCAGGCCGATAATTTCCTCGAAACCTATCAACTGAATAATGGAGCGGCGATACCCGGCAAATATTTCGCATACGGTACCATCCTCAACGGCGTTGTCATAATCGACACGCTTGGGAACGTTGTACAGCAGATCAACAAGTCGAGCGGGTTACAGAATAACACCGTCCTTAGTCTCTTTACCGATGATGAACAAAATCTTTGGGCCGGTTTGGACAATGGTATCGACCGGGTAGAGCTTAACTCGCCGCTATATTTTTATTTCGACAAAACAGGGCGTTTCGGCACCGTTTATTCCAGTATTATTTTTAATAATAAGATATACCTCGGTACCAACCAGGGGCTTTTTTACAGCGACTGGCTTACCGAGGGAAACAAGCGGTTGTTTCAATCTTTCGACTTTAAACTTATTCCCGGTTCGCAGGGGCAGGTGTGGGAACTGTCGCTGCAGGACGGCCAGTTGCTCTGTGGTCACAACGATGGTACGTTTGCGGTAAACGGAAGCAGCATATCAAAAATCTCGTCGGTAAACGGCGGCTGGACCCTGAAAAAACTGAATGACCACCAACTGATTCAGGGAACTTATACGGGCTTAGCCATATACAAAAAGAACAGCTCGGGCTCCTGGATATTTGATCATAAGGTAGAAATGTTTGGCGAACCTTCGCGTTACGTCGAACAGGACAGCAAGGGCCAGGTTTGGGTAAGCCATGCTTACCGGGGTATCTATAAAATAACCTTAAGCCCCGATCTGAGCCATGCTACAGCGGTAAAATATTATGATAGCCATTACGGCCTGCCCGGCAGCTACAATATCAACGTATTTAACCTCGAAAACCGGATAGTTTTTGCATCCGATTCGGGTTTTTATGTATATGACGACATCAGCGACCATTTTTATAAGTATCAGCAATTAAACCGGATTTTGGGCTCGTTTGCGACGTCAAACAAAATCATTCCAGCTTTAGGCAAAAAATATTGGTTTATTAACCACGGGCGTGTGGCGCTTGCTGATTTTTCACAGCCAGGCAGCGTAAGAATAGATTCCAACAGATTCAACGTTCTTGATGGCCGGATGGTTCAAAACTATGAGAGTATAAGCCGCATCGGCAGTTCCTTATACCTTATCAGCGTCGACGATGGATTTGTGATCCTGAATGATGTTGACGCCTCGCAGCAAAGCCCTGTAAAACTGCCACAGGTTATTATCCGGAAAGTCGAAAATATTACGGATAAGATAACGGTAATGTCCGAGAACGGATTTGGAAGCGACATTGAAATCCCTTATTCGCGAAATAATATCCGTATCTCGTATGCGCTTCCGTACTACCGGCAGGGCAAAATAAGGTTCCAATATTACCTGGAAGGCTATTCTAAGCAGTGGTCTGACTGGAATGTACAGACCCAAAAGGAATTTACCAATCTCGACCGGGGAACATACCAGTTCAGGGTCAGGGCTAAAATAAACGACCAGGACATATCGCCGGAGGCAGTGTTCGCCTTTACGGTTCTGCCACCCTGGTATTCAGGCAGGGTAGCCATCGTTTGTTATGTTCTTTTGCTTATCGTCGCTTATTACACTATAAAGCATTATTACCGTATAAAATTAAAACGTCATCAACAGCATATCCACGAAAAGCTGAAAAAGGAGCATGAAGAGTTCCTGCGCCAGGAGGGCATAGTCAACGAGCAGCGCATTGTAAAGATAAAAAACGAGCAGTTGCAGGCTGACCTGGCAAGTAAGAGCCGCGAGTTGGCCAACTCGGCGATGAATATCGTTTACAAGAACGAGCTTTTGCAAAAGATCAGCGACGAGATGACCCATTTAAAAGATAGCTCGGGTAAACCCCTGGCGGCCGACCAATTAAAAAGGATTCAGAAAGTTATAGACGACGGCATGAGCGACGAACGCGATTGGAACCTTTTTGAAAGCAGTTTTAACGAAGCGCACGAAAGTTTCTTTAAAAAACTAAAAGCGCAGCACCCGGACCTTGTTCCCAATGACCTGAAGCTTTGTGCTTACCTGAGGATGAATATGAGCAGTAAGGAAATGGCGTCGCTGCTCAATATATCACTCCGGGGAGTTGAGATCAGGCGCTACCGCCTTCGCAAAAAACTCAACCTGGAACACGATAAGAACCTGGTTGAGTTTCTCATGGAGCTTTAGGCACTACATCATTACCTCTCACAAGCACTTACAGGCACCGGTGTCCAGACTTTTTAAATGTAGTATGATCTGAATACACTATCTTTTTATAAGTAATTGTTTGTTAGCTAATTGCTAATTAATATAACGATAATTTGAGAAACTACTTTTTGAATGATGTATTAATGTTGAGTGCCTTTTTTTGTTAAAAAAGTATTATCTCATCAACTTAGCATTGCCATTTGACAGGTTATTTGTTTCAAATGGCATAGATCAACAAACCAATTATTCTAATCTTAATTATTCTATTACCACATGAAAAGAATTTTTACTATTTCAGGGTTGGTACTGCTTTGCTTCCTTTTTGCCCAGCCGGTATTCGCGCAGAACACTGCGATTAAGGGTAAGGTCACGGACGCCGCGAATAACGAATCGCTGATCGGCGTCAGCGTGCTCGTTAAAGGGACAACCAACGGTACCCAAACCGATGTGAACGGAAATTTCACACTCAATGCCCCATCCAACGCCACTTTAGTATTCAGCTATATTGGCTATTCTAACCAGGAGATCCCTGTAAACGGGCAATCGACCATCAATGTCAAATTAAACGCGTCAGCAAGTGAATTGCAGCAGGTAGTTGTAATCGGGTACGGCACGCAGAAAAAGATCGACAATACCGGCGCGGTGTCAGTTGTGAAAGGATCCGACGTGGCAAAGCAAGCCTCTGTCAACGCGGTCAGCGCTTTGCAGGGTAAGGTTGCAGGCGTCGAAATCATTAACAATGGTCAGCCGGGTGCATCGCCTACCATCAATATCCGCGGCCTGGGTACCGTGTTTGGTAATACCTCGCCGCTGTTTGTGGTTGACGGTGTATGGTATAACGACATCAGTTTCCTCAACCCCAGCGACATTGAAAGCATCAGCATTCTTAAGGACGCTTCGAGTACCGCTATCTATGGTATCAAAGCGGCTAACGGTGTTGTGCTGATCACAACAAAGCGCGGAAAAGCAGGTAAGCCCACTATAAGCTACAACGCTTATGTAGGCTGGCAATCGGTTACCAACCAGGTGAAGATGGCCAACGGAGCCGAATATGCGACTGCGATAAATGAATTGTACTCCGAAAACGGCATCGTGCCTGCGTTCAGCGACAATCCCGCGGCATACGGCAGTGGTACCGATTGGTACGGCCAGATATTGCGGAATGCGTTTGTGACCAATCACCAGCTATCGCTTAACGGCGGTACCGATAAGTACACCTACAATTATTCATTCGGATATCTTGACCAGAACGGTACGATAAAAACAAATAATTACCAGCGCTATACCGGGCATGCTTCAGGCGACTGGAAAGCAGCAAAAAACCTGAAGTTTGGTTATACCTTTAGCTTATTGTCCAGCGGATCGGACGATATCGACGGAAGTATATATCACCAATTGTACACCGCGGCGCCAATTGTGCCGGTTTATTATAATAATGGCAAATACGGCGATCCTGCTGATTACAGCATAGGCGGCGGCGCGAATTATAACCCCCAGGCTACTATCGACTTTTTCCAGCAGCATTCCTTAAATCACCAGGTTACCGGCAACATTTATGGCCAGTACACGATCATTAAAGACCTGGTATTTAAATCCAGTCTTGGCGGTGAATTGGCCCAGGCCGAAGTAAGGCACTATACGCCCGTTTATGCCGCAACAGCCGGCCAGCAAAGTAACGCTTCCTCATTGGATCTTAACCACACCGAGGATCGCAACTGGATATGGGAAAACACGCTGACCTATGATAAAACTATCGGGAAAAACCATATAACCGGTTTGTTGGGTGAAGGCGCGCAGCGGAGTGAGAACGATTATGCGGATGCCACTGCCAAGAACGTTCCGTATGACCGAAGCGGTAACCTGCATACCTCATTCCCATCGGGTACTAATATAACTTACACCAAACCCACAGGGCCTGGTTCACCCAACTATGTGAATACGGAGAATTATTACCTGGCAAGGGTGAACTATGCTTATGCCGACCGCTATCTTTTAAATGCATCCATCCGTTATGATGGGGCATCTGAATTTTATCCAGCCCAAACTTATGGCTGGTTTCCCTCGGTCGGTGCCGGCTGGGTGATCTCCAACGAAGACTTTATGAAGGATCAGCACGTGTTTAGTATGCTGAAACTAAGAGGAAGCTATGGCCGCGTGGGTAACGCGAACGTAACCCAGGTGCCCGCTGTACAATTAGTTACAACAGATCCCGGGCAATACACCGCCGTGTTTGGTAATCCGCAAGCCCCGGCGCCGGGAGCCAGCATCAATACTGTAGTTGCCGGAACAACCTGGGAACAAGCACAATCAACAGATTTCGGTATCGAAGGCTCTATTTTGAACGACCATCTGTCGTTCGAAGCCGAATATTACGATCGGTTGACGCTCAACGCAATTTTCCCAAGCCCGATCCTGGGATCGATAGGTGAAAGCGGACCGAACGGTGGTTTGCTGACAAACCAGGCCACTATCCAAAATACCGGCTTCGAGTTTACGGTTAGCTGGAAGCAACAGGTTAACAAAGACTTCTACTTTTCGGTGAGCCCTAAC
>JAFDZK010000072.1 GCA_018267005.1 Bacteroidota bacterium | reverse complement strand
CATGCGCTGCAAGACTGGTGGCAGCACCAGACATGGCTCGAGATCATAGGCGTTATTACCGGCTTGCTTTGCGTTTACCTGGCCGCGCTCAATAATATCTGGAACTGGCCCATCGCTATCGTCAGCGTAGGCATTTATATTTTCATATTCTTCAACAGTCGTTTGTATGCCGATATGGGCCTGCAGGTGTATTTTATGGCGATGAATATTTATGGCTGGTATTACTGGAGCCATAAACCGCCCGACGAAAAAAAGGCGCCGGTGAAGCTGGTCACGCGCAAAGAGATGATATTGTCGATAATTGCCATTGTTGTATTTACTTTTTTCCTGGGGACGGTTCTGAAGTATACACCAGCGTCGTTCCCTTACCTCGACAGTTTTTGCACAGCCTGCAGCTTAGTGGCGCAGGTATTTCTCGCCCGGAAAGTCTTAGAGAACTGGCTCATCTGGATATTTGTCGATATCGTATACGTGGGAGTGTATATTTTCAAGCACCTCGACTTAACGGCAATTATGTATGCGATCTATGTCGGTATCGCTTTGATGGGTTACCTGGATTGGAAAACGGATTACAAAAAACAATTGACCCTGAAATGAAACAATCCGACCTCCAACCTCCGAAATCCGGCATCAAAAAGATCGCCATCGTCGGTCCTGAATCGACGGGTAAATCAACCATGTCGGCTTTTTTGGCTGAACATTACCAAACGGTTTGGGTGCCTGAGTTTGCGCGGGACTATTGTGCGGCATTAAACGCTCCACCAACCTGGCAGGACGAGATCAATATGTTTTACGGGCAGTTGGCACTGGAAGAAGAATATGTCCCCAAAGCAAACAGGCTGCTCATTTGCGATACCACGTTTATTACCGTTAAGATATGGAGCGATCACACCTTTGGCCGTTCACCGCAGGAAGTATTGGACGAACTGCCTAAACGCCCTTACGATTTTTACCTGCTGCTAAATATCGATCTGCCCTGGGAAGAAGATCCGCTACGCGATTTCCCGCACCTGCGCGAACATTTTATGGAAGTATGGCATAAGGAATTGAAAGAGCTCAATGCCAATTATGTCATTGTATCCGGCTCCGGGCAGGAAAGGTATGAAAGCGCTGTAAAGGAGATCGACGCCTTTTTGAATGCGGAAATCGGAATGCCGAATGCGCAATGATCCATTTTTCGATTTAAAATTTCCGAAATCCGCATTTCGAAATCCGAAATCAGTCAATTTCTTTATATTGATTTAACGTTCCCATGCAACGTTCGAAAAAACGGCGCGTCATATATCGTGAAAGCTGGAAATTTGGAAGCCATATACGTTGATAAGCATTACGACCTGGTGGTTGAGTGCAAGCAGGGCAGTAAAAAAGCCTGCTTTGAACTCTACCGTTTGTATTCAAAAGCGATGCTGAATGTCGCCTTCCGGATCGTGGGCGACGTCGACGAGGCGCAGGATGTACTGCAGGATGCTTTCCTGGATGCTTTTAACCGGGTGAGGGATTTCAGGCAGGAAACCACCTTCGGCTTATGGCTCAAGCAGATCGTGGTGCACCGCGCCATCAATCTGCTGCGAAAGCGCAGGCTGGAAATGGTGGAATTGGGGGACGACCAATTGGATAATATCCCGGATGAGGAAAATGAGGATGACGGGGAAATACAATATAAGGTAGCGCAGGTTAAAGAGTCGATAAAGGAGCTGCCGGAAGGTTACCGGGTTGTATTGTCGCTGTATTTACTGGAGGGTTACGACCACGAGGAAATAGGACAGATACTGGATATATCGGAAAATACTTCGAGAACGCAGTTTTTGAGGGCAAAAAGAAAGTTGAACGAGATTTTAATAAGAAAGGGAATATCATCATGAGCAAGCGATTGGAAGATTTCATCAAAAAAAACAAAGAGGAGTTTGATGACCTTGAACCATCGGCCGACTTGTGGGCACGGATTGAAAAGCATCTGCCTCCGGAAGGCAAGGCAATAAAGAAACGCGAGGCGAAAATGTTCTCGCTCAACTTTGTGCTCCGCGTGGCGGCCTCGGTAGTGATAGTAATGGGAATCGCATTCGGGCTGTATGTACGCAGTGAAAAGAAGCAGGGCATAGATTATGCCGCTATCAACCCTGAATACGCCAAACAAAAGGTGCAATATACATCGCTGATTCACACCAAACAGTCCGAGCTTAAGTCGCTGACCAGGGACGACCCGGAAATGTACAGGGAGTTTTCGAAAGAGATCGCTAAAATGGACTCGACCTATAACAGGCTTAACCGCGACCTTGCGACAAGCCCCAACCAGGAGATAGTTTTGCGCGAGATGATCAGGAATTTGCAGATACAAACCGAAGTGCTCAATCAGCAATTGAACATTATTGAGCACTATAATCAAATGAAGAAAGAAGAGAAAAATGAAACGAAGAATATATAAGCCGGCACTGCTGATCGCAGTTCTGCTGATGTTTGCCGGGCGTGACTATGCCCAGGATACCACTGCAGTCGTGGAAAACCAGGATAAAGACGTTAATGTATTGAAATGCCTGAATCTGGGCAGCATTCACCTCGACATGCACGACCTTAACCTGGCCATGAATGACATGAATGCCGGTCTGAAAGAAGGGCTCGGCGAATTGAATATGAACCTCCGCAACCTTGGCCCGGTGTTAAAAGACCTTAGCAGTAACATCAGCATCAATTTAAATGATGACGACCTGGAAGCGAAGGTACAGCGAGGCGAAATCGGCGAGAAAATAAAAAATTACAGCAAGAGCTACCCGATGGATGCCAACGACAGGCTTAGCATCGAAAACAAGTACGGCAAAGTGGTGGTAAACACCTGGGCTAAAAACGAGGTGAAGGTAGACGTACAGGTAAAAAGCTATTCGAACGACGACGATGATGCTCAAAAAATGCTCAATGCGATCAATATTTCGGACAGCAAGAACGGCGACGTGGTTTCGTTCAGAACGAATTTTGGCAACGGCGGCAGTTCGATATGGAACCTTTTCAACCATATGAACGATCACCACCGGGTGGAAGTGAATTACACGATCTATATGCCGGCAAAAAACGGGTTGGACATCAGCAATCATTATGGTTCCACCGAAATACCTGATTTCGACGGAAAGGTAAATGTCGACGGGGCGTACGGGAGCTTATCCGCAGGAACGTTGACCCACCCCGGGAACCGCATTTCTGTACGCTACGGCAGCGCCAGCATCGAAGGATTGTCATCGGCAGATGTGGATATGAGCTACGGAAGCCTGAGCCTCGGTTCGGTGGATAAAATAAACGGTGATTTTCGTTATGGCTCGATGAAGATCGGCAAGATCAGGAATTCGGCTAATATCGATGCGCACTATGCGGGCACTTTGCAGGTCGACGAGCTGGACAAAAATTTCTCTAATCTTTCCGTAAACTGTTCATATTCTACGGTGAAGATCGGCATGAACAACGCGGCAAATGCTGATTTCGACATTACTGTGCGCTATGGCGGCTTTGATTTTGGAGATGTGCCGGTCGAGATCACCCAGAAAACGCCGCCGGACGACAGCAAAGGCTGGAAGCCTACCAAAAATTATAAAGGGCATATAGGAAAAGGAAGCAGCGACAGGATGATCAATATCAGCACCAATTACGGCAGTGTGAAGTTTGAATAAGAGTCAAGAACCAAGAGCCAAGAATCATGATAATCTTGGTTCTTGATTCCTGGCTCTTGACTCTCAATATACCCGGCACATCAATCCCTTTAAATACTCCCCTTCGGGGAACGAGGCACGGACAGGATGGTCTTCGGGCTGGCAGAACTGGTAAATGAACTGAACTTCTTTACCGGCGTCTAAAGCCGCCCAGGCCAGTACCTGTTTAAATGATTCGATGTCCATGGCCCCCGAGCAGGAAAACGTTGCCAGCAAGCCACCGCTGTTAAGCAGAAGCATGCCGTTCCGGTTCAGGTCTTTATAAGCTCTTGAGGCTTTGTCAAGCGCTGAGCGTGACGGAGCATATTTAGGTGGATCAAGCACCACGATATCAAATTTTTCGCCCTGTTCCCTGAACGCACGCAATTGTTTGTTTACATCCGACTGTATCGCCGTGTGCTTTGACTTGTCCAAACCGTTCAATTGGATGTTTGCTTGCAGCGTTTCTACGGCCAGCGCGGAGCTGTCCACGCTGGTAACCGACGAAGCATCGTTTTTCAACGCATTTAATGTGAACCCTCCGGTATAGCAGAAGCAATCCAGTACTTTTTTGCCCCGCGCATGTTCCGCAACTATGCGGCGGTTATCGCGCTGGTCGCAATAAAAACCTGATTTTTGCCCTTCGGCGATATTGATGCCGTATTTAATGCCGTTTTCAACCACTTCGACAATCTCGGGCGGAGGATTGCCGGCCAAAACTTTATTGATCGTTTCCAATCCTTCATGAGAACGCGACGAGGCATCGCTTTTATCAAAAATACCGGCAGGGTTAAGCTGGCTCTGCAATTCGTTCAAGACAATGGGCAGTAGTTTTTCGATACCGGAAGTTAGAACCTGGACCGACAGGTAATCAGCATATTTATCGACGATGAGGCCAGGTAAATAATCCGCCTCGCTGAAGACCAGGCGGCAGGTGTTGGTTGCGGTGTTTAAAATATTACCGCGTCCTGCGACGGCCGCCGCTATTCTTTTCCGGAGCCATTCTTCATTAACGGCGATACTTTCGTCCCATTCCAGCAGGCGCAAAGCAACGCGCGACTGCCCGTTATAAAAGCCACAGGCCATAAAATCGCCCTTTTCATTCAGCAAACGAACAATATCGCCGTCGGCAGGTTTGCCCTTCACCCGTTCTATCGCCCCCGAAAATACCCAGGGGTGACGCTGCAAAACGGCTTTTTCTTTTCCTTTCTTTAATAGCACATCGACCATGGCCGCAAAAATACGGCAACGGGGGCATACTTTCGGACTTATGCGGACTTTCCGGCTTTCGGACTAACAAATTGCTGTTAATCATATAAATCCTGTAACCGCGTTCTTGTTTCTTTGCGGCTAAGTGGCTAAGTTTGCGCCTCATTAAAATGATATGGCAAAAGCATCTGATATAAAAAATGGCAATATCCTTCGCTTCAACGGCGAGCTGGTGCAGGTTGAAGAATTTATTCACCGCACACCCGGTAACCTGCGTGCATTTTATCAGGCGCGCATGCGCAACGTGAAGACCGGCAAGCTGGTTGAATACCGTTTCCGGACGGACGAGGAGGTTGATATAGCACGCGTTGAGACGAATGATTACCAATACCTGTACGAAGATGGTAACGACCTGGTGGTGATGGACAACACTACTTATGAGCAATATAATGTGCCCAAGTTTTTATTCGGCAACTCCGTTAAATTCCTGAAAGAAGGTGTAAATGTTATCGTGGCTTTCGAAAGCGGCGAACCCATTATGGCAAAGGCCCCTGCGTCGGCTGAACTGGAGATCACTTATACCGAACCGGCCGTAGCAGGCAATACTTCAACCAACGCTATGAAAAACGCTACCGTCGAAACCGGCGCGGAAATCAAAGTGCCGCTGTTTATCAATATCGGTGATAAAGTACGCGTGGATACGGCAACCGGGGCGTATTCTGAAAGAGTAAAATCATAACAAGCCAGAGGGCTATATTTAAAAAGGCTTCCGCGTCTGCGGAAGCCTTTTTAGTTTTTGGAGAGAGTTGGCGCCTCTCAAAAAGTGTTTCAACCTCGTTACTTAATTGGTTTGAACATCCTGTTCCAGCGGATCTTATTAAAGAAGCCTTTGGTGGAATCGGTGCTCATGACGGTAATGATGGCCTTGCCTATAATATGGTCCTCGGGTACATAGCCCCAAAACCTGGCGTCCAATGAATTGTGACGATTGTCGCCCATCATCCAGTAGTAATTCATTTTAAAGGTGTAGCTGTCGGCCTTCTTATCGTTTATATAGATATCCGGCCCTTTCACTAATACCTTATTATGTTCGTAAACTTCGATGGCACGGCGGTACAGCGCCATGGTCGAGTCGTTCAGCTTTATCGTCCAGCCTCTTTTAGGCATCACCAACGGGCCGAAATTGTCCTCGTTCCATTTAAACTTAGGGTCATGCGGGAAAACCTCCGGATCGTATTCCCCGGCTTTTTTGATATAAGGTACGATGTTTTTAATGTTGGAATAGCTTCGCAGCTCAGCCAGGTGCTCTTTGGGTATCACCATTTCATAGCTGTTAGTGCTGTCATGACGTATGATGGTCATGTTAAAATCGGTCATTAATTCCGGGTTTATATCTATTCCGTTAGTGGTAACTATATAGGACGTTTGCTGTTTAGCCGCGTTGGGTGCAGCTTTTCCATTAATATAAACCTGCGTATTAACGATGCTCAGCGTATCGCCCGGCGTTGCCTGGCAGCGTTTTATTAAGGTGGTGCGCTCGTCTATCGGGATACCCTGGTCCGCCTCCTCGGGCTTATTGAAAACTACGATGTCCTGTTTCTTTACCTCGGTAAAACCCGGCAGGCGCCAGTAAGGAAGCTGGATGATGCTCCAGTAAGTTTTCATACCCCCAAAAATGGTGGGTTCGGTAAATGGTATCTGGAGCGGAGTGTTCGCAATGCGCGGCCCGTAACTGATCTTGCTCACAAAAAGGTAATCGCCGGTAAGCTCGGTGCCTTCCATCGACCCCGACGGGATAGCATAAGCCGAAAAAAACAGCCCGCGGATTATAGTAGCGGCTATGACAGCGAAAATGATCGCGTCGACCCATTCACGGGTTTTTGACTTTTTTTTTCTTTCCGCCTTGGGTTTCCGCTTAAAAATATTCCATTTCATAAGTAAAGATTTGGCGATGCTATGATTAACAGGCCTGCATGGTTGTTACAGCATCGGTAGAACTTTATAAACCAAACGCCGCTTTAACTTTGTCTACGTAATCCAGTTTTTCCCATGTAAACAGCTCGACATCCGTCCTCACTTCCCTGCCTTCGGGGCTGGTGAACGACTTGCTTACCGATCTGCTCGGTTTACCGAAATGACCGTATGCCGCCGTTTCGCTGTAAATTGGGTTACGCAATTTTAACCGTGTTTCTATGGCGTAAGGCGTCATGTCAAAAATAGCTTCTACCTTTTTAGCTATTTCGCCGTCGCTCAGCCCAACTTTTGCGCTGCCATAGGTATTGACATAAATTCCCATCGGTTTGGCAACGCCAATGGCGTACGAAACCTGCACCAGCACTTCGTCGCAGACGCCGGCTGCAACCAGGTTTTTAGCAATATGACGGGTAGCGTAGGCTGCCGAGCGGTCCACTTTCGACGGATCTTTGCCGGAGAAAGCGCCGCCGCCGTGCGCGCCCTTGCCGCCGTAAGTGTCAACAATAATCTTGCGCCCCGTTAAGCCGGTATCGCCATGCGGGCCGCCGATCACAAATTTGCCGGTGGGATTGATGTGATATTTAATGTCGTCGTTAAACAAACCGGCATATTTCGGATACTTTGCTTTTACACGCGGTATTAATATGTCAATCACATCCTTTTTTATCTTCTCCAGCATAGCGCCTTCCTCGGCAAAATCATCATGCTGGGTCGATATCACGATCGCTTCTATGCGCGTCGGGCGGTTATGATCGTCATACTCAAGCGTCACCTGCGATTTTGCGTCCGGGCGTAAATAAGCTATGTCCTTATTCTCACGGCGTATCGCAGCCAGCTCGATCAGTAATGCATGGGCCAGGTCGAGCGCAAGCGGCATGTAGTTTTCGGTTTCGACAGTTGCATAACCGAACATCATGCCCTGGTCACCGGCTCCCTGCTCCTGTTTATCTTTACGGTCAACTCCCTGGTTAATGTCAGGCGATTGCTCGTGAATAGCCGACAGAACACCGCATGAGTTGCCATCGAACATATATTCGCTTTTGTTATAGCCTATGCTGTTGATCACGTCGCGGGCAATCTTCTGAACATCCAGGTAAGCCTTTGACTTTACTTCGCCGGCCAGGAATACCTGCCCCGTGGTCACTAATGTTTCACAAGCTACTTTTGAGTCGGGGTCGAATGCTAAAAAGTTATCGATAAGCGCATCCGATATCTGGTCGGCAACTTTATCTGGATGGCCCTCCGATACGGATTCTGAAGTGAATAAATATGGCATAAACTTTTTTCGTTAAATTCTATCAAGGGAAAGAAGAACGTTAAGGATTGCGGTAAAAAAAGGAAACCGGGTTTAGCACTTTTTTACGTGGTTGCAATCCGGTTCCGGCTGGTCATCACGGCCTTCCGGAACATCAAATCAGTCCACTTTCGGGTGGCAAAAATAAAACAATTTTTTACAAAGCAGAAAATAGGGTTACTTTTGACGGCCAAATTGCAGTTTATTGAAAAGTAAAGCGTTGTTCATCATAAACCCCGTATCGGGTGGCAGGAATAAGGATAATGTGCCGGAGTTGATCGAGAAGAACCTGGATCCACATCTTTTCGAGCCCACAATAGTTTTTACCAACCGGGCTTACCATGCAACCAAGCTGGCCAAAAATGGCATCGGTCAATACGATTATATCATCGCGGTAGGCGGCGACGGCACGGTGAACGAAATCGCCTCGGCCGTTGTGGGCACCGATGCGGTGATGGGCATCATACCTTTCGGGTCGGGTAATGGCCTGTCACGCTTCCTCGGCATACCCATGGACACTGAAAAGGCGGTACGCACGCTAAATGAAAGGCGAATTGAAACGATAGACGCCGCCAGGCTGAACAGGCAATGGTTTTTCAATATAGCCGGAATGGGATTTGATGCTCACATCGGCGAGGTGTTCGCCCAAAATAAAACCCGCGGTTTTGTTACCTATATCAAGGCAGCGTTTGCCGAGGTACTAAACTATAAGCCCGAACGATACCAAATAGAAGTAGACGGTAAAATATTCGACCGCGAGGCGTTTATGGTCAGTTTCGCCAATTCGTCGCAGTTTGGCAACAATGCTCATGTATCGCCGCGGGCATCGGTTCAGGATGGTTTGCTGGATGTTTGTATCGTGAAGCCTTTCCCGCTGTACCGTTTTCTTGAAATGGGCATCCGGATGTTTCTTAAATTGGCCGACAGGTCGAGATATGTCGAGATCATCCGCGGGAGGCATATTTTTGTAAAGAGGACACAGGCAGGGGCAGTGCACCTGGACGGTGAGCCGCAAATTATGGAGGCCGACGCCGAGATAAACGTCGTGCCGAATTCGCTGAAAATAATAACCGGCGAAAGATTTAAGGAAAGCTCCCGTGCCTGAGCGCCGTTTTCGCGTTCTATTGAAAATTATCTCTGGTAGGTCATGTCAAAAAAGTTTAAAGATTTTTCGGGTATAGTTTATTCCACCGACCCTGGTTATCAATACCAGGGCGATACCGGCTATGCGGTTATCACGCTGCCGCCACAGCAGCAAAACCTAAAAATTTATCTCGACCGGCGGGGCGGCGGTAAAACCGTTACACGCGTCAGCGATTTTGTAGGCAAAGAGGCCGACCTGGAAGAGATCGGCCGGAAGCTCAAATCAAAATGCGGGGTGGGCGGATCGGTTAAAAATGGGGAAATTTTGATACAGGGCGATTTTCGCGATAAGGTGTTAACCATACTCCAGGCCGATGGCTACAAAGTAAAAAAGGCAGGAGGTTAGTGTATTGAATTTTTTCAATACACTAACTTAAATGATTGATTTTAAGTGTATTAAACTAAGTGTATTTTTTACATATAGTAAAAAAATTTCAAATTTAATTTGTTTTTCTTCGCGTTAAAGTCGGATTTTTGCACCAACCAATTTAACTGAATTCGTAAGATCATCATGGGCCGCGGGCTTAAGTGCAGGCGGCCCGTTATGGTTTTAATTACCGTAAAAAACAAATTGTATTAATGAAAAATCTTGCAAACAGGTTACCCGATCTGGCTTACCTCAACCTGGACCGGGCGAAGGATGTTTTTTTTCAACACTCGCCGTCGCAGCTTGTTGAAGCGGCGCTGAAAAGAGGCGAGGGCGTGTTAGCCGACAATGGCGCGCTTGCAGTCGACACCGGCGAATTTACCGGCCGGTCTCCCAGGGACAGGTTTATCGTCGACGATGAATTGACACATGATAACGTATGGTGGGGCGACGTAAACATCAAATTCTGCGGTGAGCGGTTCGATATGCTGCTGAAAAAGGTGACGGATTACCTTAACGACCACGAGATATTTGTGCGTGACGCTTCTGTCTGCGCTAACGAGAAATACCATATCAACCTGAGGGTGGTCACCGAAACCGCTTATCAAAACCTGTTTGTGCACCACTTGTTCCGGAGGCCTGATATGGTAACACCGGCATCGCGGCCCGAATGGACCATAATAGCGGCGCCCAGGTTTAAAGCCGACCCCGAACTGGACGGGACCCGGCAACATAACTTTTCTATTATCAGCTTTACCAGGAAAATAATCCTCATCGGTGGTACGGGTTATACCGGCGAGATCAAGAAAGGAATATTTTCGGTGTTGAACTTTATTTTGCCGCTGCAGAAAAATGTGCTCTCTATGCACTGTTCTGCCAATATCGGGGCTAAAGGCGATACCGCCATATTCTTTGGCTTATCGGGCACAGGGAAAACCACGCTTTCGGCCGACCCTGACCGCAGCCTGATCGGGGATGACGAACACGGCTGGAGCGACTATACCGTATTTAACTTCGAAGGCGGCTGCTATGCCAAGTGTGCCGACCTTACCCCCGAAAAGGAGCCGCAGATATTCAGCGCGATACGCTTCGGGGCGCTGCTGGAAAATATCAATTTTATCAAGGACAGCCGGACGGTTAATTTCTCAAACATCGACAAAACCGAGAACACCCGGGTAGCCTATCCTATATATTATGTAAACAACGCGGTTATGCCGTCTATCGGCTCGTCGCCAAAGAACATTTTTTTCCTTACCGCCGATGCATTCGGCGTGCTGCCGCCAATTTCAAAACTGACCGACGAGCAGGCTATGTTTTATTTCATTTCGGGCTATACCGCTAAGGTTGCAGGCACTGAAGCTGGAATTTCGGAACCAAAGACAACTTTCTCGGCCTGTTTTGGTGAAGCGTTTCTGCCTTTGAACCCGGTTTTTTATGCCAAGCTGCTGGGCAACAAACTAAAAGACCATCACATCAACATCTGGCTGGTCAATACCGGGTGGACCGGAGGTCCCTACGGAGTGGGCCGGCGAATGAAACTTAAATATACCCGCGCAATGGTTTCGGCAGCTATTAACGGCGAACTGGACAATGTGAAATATGATGTTCACCCGGTTTTCAACCTGCAGATGCCGTTGAACTGCCCTAACGTGCCCGACCATGTGCTGAACCCGCGAAATACCTGGGCCGACAAAGACAGCTATGACGAGACGGCAAATAGGCTGGCGGCGGCGTTTACCCGGAATTTTGAAAAGTATGCTTCCGACGATACAGCCGATATAATTAACGCGGCGCCAAACGTCACTATATCGGTTTAGTTACATAAATTTTATTTATATTAGTTTGCTATTATTGAAAAAATTAGTTTTCATTGCAAAAGAATTGTCTGCAAAGCGGACAATTTTTTTGTCTGGTACCGTTTAGATACCCAAGTTGTTAAAGCGAAAACCGGATTTTATATTAAATAATTATAAAGAATAGCCGAAATAGTTTTTTTATTTCAGTAAAGTTCTATTTTTGTTATCCCTTTTTGCACGCACATTAATTAACTTATTATAAACAAATAACTAAACTAAAAACTAAAGTAATGGCAACCGCACCAACAAAACCAACTACACCGGTAAAAAAAGAAGGCTCAGGCGCATCGGGCACGTTCGCAGTATTAACGATCCCGATCTGTCTCATCATCGCAATTGTAATTTACATATTCATACTTGGCGACCCGAGCCATTACGCAGGCGGCGACGTTGATAAAGGTACACCGCAGGACGTATTCGGCACCGTTCACAGGGGAGGCCCGATCGTGCCGGTTATCATGTCGTTCGTGTTAATGGTAATCGTATTCTCTATCGAACGGGCTATCGTGATCGGCAGAGCTGCTGGCAGCGGTAGCGTTGATGCTTTTGTAAGGAAAGTAACTTCTTTACTTAACGCAGGTAATATCGATTCCGCAAGCGCAGAATGCGACAAGCAAAAAGGCTCTGTAGCGAACGTGATCAAGTCGGGTCTGAAAAAATACCGCGAGATGGAAGCCGACAAGCTGCTGACGCTGGATCAGAAAACACTGGCTATCCAGAAAGACATTGAAGAGGCTACCGCATTGGAAATGCCGATGCTCGAACAAAACCTTACCATTATCGCCACCCTGGTATCCATCGGTACACTGTGCGGTCTGTTAGGTACAGTTGTGGGTATGATCAAGGCCTTCGCAACCCTGGCTGCTGCAGGCGCACCGAATACATCCGATCTTTCGGCTGCTATCTCGGAAGCGCTTATTAATACAGCGTTGGGTATTACCACTTCGGCATCGTCCATCATTCTGTATAACTTCTTCACATCGAAGATCGACAAGCTGACTTACGCTATCGACGAGACAGGTTTCAGCATCGTGCAGACATTCGCTGCATCTCATGCAAGAAATAATTAATGGGAGAAATATTATAGTGCATAATTTTCCGTTTATATTAGTAAACAAAATATTCGGATAGTTTTTTATATTTGTACAATATAATATTTTTCAAAACATTTTAATTATGGCAAGAGTAAAGATTCCACGAAAAAGTACAGCGATAGACATGACCGCCATGTGCGACGTGGCGTTCCTGTTGCTTACCTTTTTCATATTAACGGCAAAGCTGAGGACGGAGGATCCGCTGCACGTGGATGTTCCGGCCGCAACGATAAAGGTACCGGTGCCGGACGATAATATCGCCACTTTGGAAGTTGGCCGCGGAAAGATATTCTTCGGAATAGAAGGTACCGATATCCGCAAGGCGCTCCTGGAAGAAATGGGTAAGAAATACAATATTTCTTTCACACCCGCAGAGGAAAACAGGTTCGCCGTTATCCCGATATTTGGCGTGCACATGGACCAGATGAAGCAATTTATCGGCATGAGCGAAGACGAACGCAAAAAGTTGGACCAGCCGGGGATACCGGTAGATACGACCAACACCAGCGAATTGTTTAACTGGATATACCAGGCGCGTATCGTGACCAAAAACCTGCACAACCAGGAATTGAGGTTTACGATAAAAGGCGATTCGCACGAACCCTATCCGGGTATACAAAAGGTTATTGATGTGCTGCAAAGGCAGGCTGTCAACAAATTCAGTTTAATTACATCGCTTAAAAATCAATAGCTATGGCAGAATTAGATACCTCCGGGAAAGGCGGAGGAAAAGGCGGGAAAATAAGGAGCAAAAAGGCTTCAACGCGTGTCGACCTGACAGCTATGGTTGATTTAGCCTTCCTGCTCATCACATTCTTTATTATGACTACCACGCTGGCCAAACCAAAGGCGATGGACACTTTCTGGCCCGATAAGACCAAAAAGGATGTTCAACTGCCTGTGGCGGCTACCAGGACGATGACCGTCCTGCTGGGCGCCAACGACAAATTGGAGTGGTATATCGGCGAGCCCGGAAAAACACCGCCTACGGTCGATAATTTCGGTAAAAACGGTATCCGCAAAACCCTGATCGATAAGAACAAAGAGGTTGAGGCTACCCATGCCGGTCCTGATAATTATATGATCGTTCTTATCAAGTGCAGTGATAAAGCAACCTATAAGGACTTTGTAAACATGCTGGACGAGATCAATATCACCGGTATCAAGAGTTATGGGGTGGTGCCGATCACACCGCTTGAGGTGAACCTTTTGAAGAAAGACGGGTTATACTAAAGAAACAATAATAGACGTTAAAAAGTAAAGAGCCTTAAAATGTTAGGATCAAAGTTAGACATACTGAAGCCGGAATGGATCGATGTTGTCTTCACGGACAGGAATAAAGCCTATGGCGCTTATGACCTGCGGAAGCAAAATCCAAAGACGACCAACAAGGCGCTTATCATAGGTGCCTTAGTATTCGTGTTTTTGATATCATTCCAAACCATTGTCAACTTTATCAGCGGTTTTATACCAAAAGCTACTGAGAAAGTGAAGATAACCAACGTGGTGCTACAGCCACCGCCGCCGGTAGACAAGAAAACACCGCCGCCGCCTCCGCCGGAACCTCCGAAACCGAAGGTTGACCAGGTTAAATTCCCGCCCCCCGTGGTGAAGCCGGATAATGAAGTGAAGGAGCAGCCGCCTACGATTACCCAATTGCAGACTGCTGACCCGGGGCAGAAAACCGTTAAAGGCGACCCGAATGCGGACATTAATATCGCGGAGCCTGTAGGCAACTCGGATGTTAAACAGGTAACGGAAGAAGACCCGAACAAGATCTTTACCGCGGTAGAAGAGAATCCTTCGTTCCCGGGTGGTGAAGACGCGTTTATCAAATACTTGGGTAAAAATATTCACTACCCTGCTGTCGCCCGCGAAAATGGGGTACAGGGAAAAGTGTTCCTCAGTTTCGTAGTTGAAAAGGACGGATCGCTGACTGATATTAAAGTGGTTCGCGGCATTGGCAGCGGATGCGACGATGAGGCGGTACGCGTGTTGAAAAACTCGCCGAAGTGGACGCCGGGCGTTCAGAATGGCAAGCATGTTCGTGTAGCGTACACCATTCCGGTTACGTTCGCTTTACAATCTGAGGATCAATAAAATAGGATAATGCCCTATAAATTTAGTTTTAAGCAAAAATCGCCCAAAAGGCGGTTTTTGCTTATTTTAGGCTTGATCACTTGCATGGCTTGCATTGTTCTTGGATTAATGTTCGTTTTTTGGGATAGACTAATCCAAACGCTGGACATGCCCAAAAGCGAGCGGCTGATCATAGGGGCATTGTTCATTGCCTATGCCGTTTTACGGTTTTCAAGATTATTTAAAGTTGAACCTGATGAGGAGTAAACTTTGGTTATATATGGCCTTTATATCGGCGATTGCTTTCCAGTCGTGTAAAAGGAAGGCGCCGGTAAAAAGCTTTAACGATACCTATTACTCGGGGTCGCTTGTTTTTGCTGCCGACGAAACCTTTGCGCCCATCCTCGACCAGGAGCTGTATATATTTAAAAATGATCACCCCGGGGCTAAGCCCATAATGCGTTATAGGTCGGAAGGCGATGTGGTCAGGCTGTTGATGGCCGACAGTACCAGGTTTGTTTTTTTACCAAGGGAATTAACCAGCGAGGAGGTACGGCAGTTAAGAGACCGGAACCTGCCGCCGTCGGTTGATAAATTTGCCGTTGATGCCGTAGCTATTATCGTAAACCAGGCGTCGCAGGACACAGCTACTTCCGTTAATGAGATCAAGGGCATGCTAAGAGGACAGGCAAAAACCGACAGAAGTATCGTTTTTGACAACCCTAATTCGAGCCTGGTAAGGTTTTTGAAAGAGTTTACCGGGTTACAGGAGTTCAGGCAAAAAAATATTTACGCGCTTAAGTCTGACAAAGAAGTAATAGAATATGTGAGCGCACACCCCAATGCAATAGGTATCGTAGGCTACAACTGGCTGAACGATCCTGACGCCGACTATGCCGAAGCTGCAAAAAAGGTAAGGATATTGGCGGTGAAGGATGAGAACAGCAAAACAGCGCCAAATCAATATTTCAGGCCCTCGCAGGAAACGCTTTCTTTAAAGGAATATCCTTTGCGAAGAAATTTATACGTTGTAAATTGCACCGGCAGAAAGGGTTTGGGCGAAGGATTTCAACAATTTATCGAGAGTGACAAGGGCCAGCGCATTGTCCTGAGATCGGGCTTGCTGCCTGTACTGATCCAGGAAAGGATTATTATGATACACAGTAACAAACTGTAAAAGATTATAATAAAGTTACATTTCGCCATTAAACTTTAAACCGAACAACAATCTATATAATTGATTGTTACCAATAACTAATCGAGTACGAAGTAGAAAATCAAGTATAAAAATGAAAATTATCAGAAGTATAACAGCAGCCGGATTAGGACTGGTTGTAATGTGTTCGGCGGCTTACGCACAAAGCCTCAACGATGCCAAGAAAGCCATCGATGCCGAACAATATCAGAAGGCAAAATCAATGCTGAAAAACCTTACGGTTACTGAACCTACCAAAGATGAAAATTATTTTTACCTGGGTTGGGTATATATCAAACAGGACGATCCGGATTCGGCACAGATGTATTTTCAGAAAGGTTTGAATGTTAATCCCAACTCGGCCCTGAACGATGTGGGCATGGGCGTTGTTGCCCGTATTAATAAGGATCAGGCCGGTGCGAAAAGCTATTTTAGCAAAGCAATGTCGCTTGCCGGAAAAGACAGCAAGCCTTATGTATATATAGGTAAGGGATACTTACTGCCCGGAGCAAACGACAAGGTTGATCCTAAAGACGCCCAGGCCGCCCTGAATGTATTGAATACCGGTAAAGCGGCCGCTGCGGTAAAAAAAGGCAAAAAAGACAAAAATGGGGTGGAAGAGTCGAATGACCCTGAATTGTATATGACCATGGGTGATGCCGACCGGCTTTTACTGAAGAGCGACAGCGCTTACACCAATTTTAATACGGCACTTACGCTCGATCCGAAATCGGCCGCCGCAAATGTTGCCTTAGGTACGTTGTGGAAATACGCCGACAACTTTGAAGATGCCGAAAAGCAATTCCAGGCTGCGCTCGCTATCGACCCTAACTATGGCCCGGCTTACCGCGAGTGGGCTGAAACTGACCTGCGTTGGGCGCAAAGCAATCCAAGCATGGCTTCGGCCAAAGTAAAAGAGGCGGCAGAGCATTACAAGCAATACATTACACTGACCGACTACTCGCCGGAATCGCAGATGCGTTATGCCGACTTCCTGATCAATGCCGGCGACTACAAAACCTTGCAGCAGGTAGCTACTGAACTTTCAAAATCGGCTAATTCCAACCTGCGTGCTTATCGTTATTTAGGTTATTCC
>JAFDZK010000071.1 GCA_018267005.1 Bacteroidota bacterium | reverse complement strand
CATAGCCGAAACATTGCCCGACTTGACATAAACATCCTTTCGCGCCAGCTTGTAGTCGACTTCGTCCACGGGCTTACCGGCCAGGGTTTCAGCTATTTTCGCCAGGTAATTGGTGTTAGCATAAATTAATTTGGCAACGTGTTCCTTTATATCTTCAAATTCCCAGCGCGGCAATATCAAATAAATCGCTGCAAAGGCGATGGCCGAACCTATGATGGTATCGATTACGCGCTCCTCAACCAAGCTTAATTGCCCGACGCCCAGGAATTTAAATAAAATAAGCACATAGGGTGTGATAAAGATAACCGAAACAACATAATTGAGCCGTATAAAACTATAGGCGGCGATCATCAATACGATCAGCAAGATAAACAGTACATCCTTGTTGTGGATGAGCAGAAGAATAGATACGCCGATAACGCCACCGCAAATGGTACCGATGAGCCGCTGGAAGTTCCGTTGCTTGGACAGACTGAAACCCGGCTTTAATATGACTACGATGGTGAGCAATACCCAATAGCTGTGGTGCCCGTGTACAAACAGCTTTGAAATAACGAAGCCGATGATGCAGGCCAGCGATACCCTTACGGCATGCCTGAACGACGCGGACGAGAACGAAAGATTATCCAGGTATATCTGCGGGGCATAGTCCTGGTGGGTAACGAATTTTGAATACTCGACATCAGTTGATGCGCTGGTCAGTATTTTTGATGACTTGGAATTGTAGTAATTGGAAATATGACGGATATTTTCGGCCAGGTCGCGCAGGTTGATGAGTATCTTTTTCAACACCAGGTTGCCGGCTTCTGCTTCCGCATCGATCTTTAGCTTCAATTGCTCCAGCTGTGGAATAAAATCGTGCAGGTCATTCCGCCGCCGGTTCGACAAAACTGCAAAACCCGTGTTCTCCAGTTCATTTGCCATCTTGTAAAGCAGTTCGGATATTTCAGTCAGTATCCCCGATGCGCCGAATTTGGACCTTAGCTGGCTGTAATCGTAATGTGTGGCCAAGATTTGTTCGTACAGGTCGACCAGGTCGATAAATATCAGAACCAGTACGCGCCCTGCGTTGGTCGACTCGCGCACCATCACGCGGCTTTTGAAAAGCTGCTCGCGCACGGCATCCTGGTGCTGGCTTACCTGTATCTGCTGGGAAACTAATTTGCGGTAGTTTTCATCGATGTCGGTATCAGTTTGATAAAAATCAGCTTTAACTTTCAGGAATTTGACGATATCCATGATGCTTTCGCCGAGCGCCTGCTGCGCCGCCCGGTAGGGCCTGAGGCTAAAAAATAAAACACTGAAGAGCAGGTACCAAATGCCTCCGACGGTAACGATCAGGCTGTAGTGGAACACCTCGCCGGCGGGAGAGGAGTTTTCAATCATCAGGATCATCATCAGTAAGGAGCCTGTGCCGATAGCAGCGGCCCTGGTTCCGTATACGGCGAGCATGGAGAACACGAAGGTAATGATCGCAATGGCCACGCCCAGCGTATATACATTTAACCGGGCGAATCCTGTCGCTAATGCAGTCACAAAAATGCATAGGCAGCAAACGGCCATGGCGTTGCGTTTGTAAATGACAGGTCCCGGCGTGTCGACCACCGAAACACAAAGCGCGCCCACTGAAATAAGCACGCCCTGGTCGAATTTACCTAAGAAACTTAGAACCAACGCAGGCAACAGGATGCCTATCGTGGTGCGGATACCATCGGAAAAATATTGACTGTAGAAAAAACCTTTCAGATTGCGTGTGTCAATTTTCATAGATGGCAAAAGAAGCGGCGAAAATGCGTTTCAAATTTACAAAAATTAAATTTCATGGGCTTATTGTGGTAATTATCGCATTAATATAGATTTTAAATTGTTAAATAATCATTTTTTTAAGGATTTTATAATAAAGATGATTAAATTCACCGCGTTTTTCTGTGATAAACAAAAATAAACCATTTTACCTTTTACTATCATGTCCTCTACTTTAAAACTCAGCCAGCGGGAAACAACTTTTAATCACGAGGTTGTCACACGTTTCGAGCTGTACAACAGTCTCTTTCAGACACTGCCGTTTTACCAGGTAAAGGACACCGGTATTTTGTTGCCTTTCTTTAGTTCGCATTGCGAGAAAGAAACCGCGGCATTTTCATCGCCGACGGAGATCATCGAATCGTTTTTTGAAAAATATGTACCCGGCATCGACCAGCGCGAGCAGATCAACCGGATGTTCCGCTTCATACAATATATCGAGCGGCAAGTGGTTTTGTTTGACGCAATTGAAGATTCGCTGTTTAATAAAATAGGCAAGACCGACGACAGCGGTTCATTGCAGGGCCTGCTGCAGTTAGCCGGCCAGAGCGATAAGGTCAGGGAAGAGCTCAGCAAGCAATTAAACAAGTTTTCACTAAGGTTAGTGCTTACCGCACATCCAACCCAGTTTTATCCCGGTACGGTGCTGGGTATCATGACCGACCTGATAGACGCGCTGAAGCACAACGACCTGAACAATATCGATGTATTGTTGCAGCAATTGGGTAAAACGCCTTTCTTTAACAAGACATCGCCTACGCCGGTGGATGAAGCGTCCAGCCTGGCCTGGTTCCTGGAGAATACATTTTATCATTCGGCAGCGGGTATACAGGCGAGGTTTGAAGAGGAGTTCGATATTAATCCGACTAACAGTCACCAGATATTGGAAATGGGTTTTTGGCCGGGAGGTGACCGCGACGGCAACCCTAACGTAACGACTGAAACCACGGCTTCTGTTGCCAGCCTTTTGCGGCAGATATTGTTCCGCTGCTATTACCGCGATTTCAGAGTGCTTAAAAGACGCATTACTTTCAGGGGAGTTGAGAAAACTATTTCACAGCTTGAAAAACTACTGTATCAGAACGCGTTCAATCCGGAGGAAAACCCAAAAGACCTGCAGAGCGAGCTTTTATCACTGCTCGATTCGATCAGGCACACGCTGGTAACGGAGCATTATGCCTTGTTTGTCGACATCGTCGACGGGATGATACAAAAGATCAGGCTGTTCGGCTGCTATTTTGCCACGCTCGATATCAGGCAGGACAGCCGGATATTGCGCAATGTATTTAAGTATTGCAGCCAGCAACCGCAGATAAGGTCGGGTTTGGATGAGCATTATGAGTCGCTGAGCGAAGAAGATAAACTAAAAGCTATTCCTCTCAATGAGGCCGACTTTCATTGCCCGGATGATGAGGCCGATATGACCAAAGATACGCTGAACACGATCCGGCTGATGCAGCAGGTACAGCAATCCAACGGTGAAAAGGCTTGTGAGAGGTTTATTATCAGCAATTGCCAGCGCGCTTCGGATATATTGCAGTTGATGAACCTGTTTTTATGGAGCGGGTGGAAAAAGGAATCGCTGACGGTCGATTTTATACCATTATTCGAAATGGTGAACGATCTGGCCAATGCCTCGGCGGTAATGGAAAGCCTGTATGTGCACCCGGTTTATAAGGAACATTTAAAACTGCGTGGTAACCGGCAAACCATTATGCTTGGGTTCTCGGACAGCACGAAAGACGGCGGTTACCTGATGGCTAACTGGTCGATCTATAAGGCCAAGGTTGAATTAACTGCTTTAGCACGCAAATACAATATAGACCTGGCGTTTTTTGACGGTCGTGGCGGGCCGCCGGCACGCGGTGGTGGCAAAACGCACCGTTTTTACGCTTCCATGGGCAGTGAAATTGCCAACGATCATATCCAGCTTACCATACAAGGGCAAACAGTTAGCTCGCAATACGGTTCGGTAGATACGGCGACGTTTAACATGGAGCAGTTGATCAATGCCGGGATCGTGTCGGCGTTAAAACCGAATGAAAATGACCTGTTAGGTGAAGAAAGTAAAAACCTGATCTCGGAGATGGCGAACGAGAGCTACAGGCTCTTTATGGATCTCCGCCAGCACCCGTTGTTCGTGGAATACCTGGAAAAGTTCAGCCCGTTAAAGCTGCTTTCGAAGATCAACATCAGCAGCCGGCCGACAAAAAGAAACTCCGACGCGGCCTTAAAGCTGGAAGATCTGCGTGCCATCAGTTTTGTAACCTCATGGAGCCAGCTTAAACAAAATATACCTGGCTTTTACGGCGTGGGCACAGCGCTCAAAAAAATGAAGGACGAAGGTAAGTGGGAGCAGGTGAAATCGTTGTACTACACCTCGGGATTTTTCAATACGATGCTGGATAACTGCATGATGTCGATGTCCAAATCCGATTTCAGGGTGACTGCCTACATGGAAAAAGATCAAAAATTCTCGCAGTTCTGGAAAACGCTGAAAGCCGAATATGATCTGACCAAGGCCATGCTGCTTGAGTTGACCGGCAGCGAAGTACTGATGCAGGAATATCCCGTAGAGCGGCGCTCCATAGCTATCCGCGAACGTATTGTACTGCCGCTGGTTACCATCCAACATTATGCCCTGCGTTGCCTGGACGACTGCGACGACGACCTGAAAGACGTTTACAAAAAACTGGCGATCAGAACCATTTACGGTATCGTAAATGCGGGCAGGAACCTCGCGTAGTTGGTTGTAAGGGTTGGGGAACTTGGACCACCTTGCAGAAGTTAAAATATTTACAACATCTATAACCAACAAAACACTAAATTTGCCGCGTCGTTGAACACACAACTGCAACGGTTGTTATATCTTTGTTAACCTTAAACATTTAAAAATGAAAACTAAACTGCTGCCCGCATTACTGATCTGTTTAATGTATGTTGCGCAATCTTGTAATGATCCGAAAACCGCAAAAAAATATAATTACGAAACAGAAGTTGACGCGCCGGGGCTTGGCTTTTTGAATGATGCAATTGAAGGCGGCCGTACGGAGATCAAGGCTTCTATGCTTGCCGAAAACATTTCAAAAAATCCGCAGGTTGTTGATTTTGCGAAAATGATGGTTCACGACCACACTGCAGCGGTTGAGGAATTGAAGCAAATAAGAACGGATAACCTGGTCGACGGGACTAACGAGATTGGCCCCGAAGCGCAGGAAAAGATCGACAGCCTGGGCAAACTGACAGACGGCCAGTTTGACAAAGCGTACATGCAAATGATGGTATCCGACCACAACGAAGCGGTGGCGCTGTTCAGCGAAGCTTCTGAGACCAACAAGGCCGCTATTCAGTCGTTCGCCAGGAAAACACTGCCAACTATTGAAAAGCACCGCGATGCCGCTAAAAACATTCTTGCCTCATTGAAATAATTTCCTCAAAATAATATTCCGGTAAGGCCAAAGGGTTAGCTTTGTTTAAAAGGCTAACTCTTTTTATTTTATGGCAACCGTAGCGCTTCACAGCCCGGCAGGCAAATGGGTATTGGTTTCGGCCATCCTGGCGTCGTCTATGGCGTTTATCGATAGTACTGCACTCAATGTAGCATTGCCATCGCTGCAAAGAAGCCTCAATGCTACCGGGCCCGACCTGTTCTGGCTGTTGAATGCCTACCTGCTTATTCTTGCGGCGCTTATACTCGTCGGCGGTTCACTGGGCGACAGGATAGGGCGGAAGAAGGTTTTCATGACCGGTATCCTCGTGTTTATAGCCGGATCAGCGGCTTGCGGCTTTGCGCCGACGATTTTAGTGCTGATCATTTCGCGTATTATGCAAGGCGTTGGCGGCGCACTGATGATCCCGGGCAGCCTGTCGCTTATATCGTCATCGATCAATGAAAACGAGCGCGGGAAAGCCATCGGCACCTGGTCGATGTTTTCAACGATGGTCACGGTTGGCGGTCCGATCCTTGGCGGCGCATTAGCTGATGCCGGACTATGGCGTTACATCTTCTTTATCAATGTACCCATTGGGATTGTGGCGCTTATTATCCTGTGGTTCAAGGTAGCCGAGACGAGGGACGCCGACGGCGGTCGCGCTATTGACATCCCCGGATCGGCAGCCATCGCTTTGGGCCTGGCGCTGATCACCTTCGGCTTTCTGCGCATTCCCGCCGCCGGATTTGGAAATCCACAGGTGTATTTAACCCTGGCCGGAGGTATAGGAATGCTGATCGCCTTTATTTATATCGAAAAGACGAGCAAGCATGCCATGATGCCTTTGTCGTTGTTCAGTAACCCCACTTTCAGCGGTGTCAACCTGCTTACTTTTTTCCTGTACGCGGGGCTTGGATCGGGAATGCTATTCGTCTCGCTCGATATGATACAGGAGCAGCGATACACACAACTCCAGGCCGGCCTTACATTTTTGCCCTTTACCATCCTGATGATCCTGATCTCACGATTTGCTGGAAGCTTGGCTGATCAATTTGGCCCGCGGCTTCTACTGATACTTGGACCGGCAACGGCAGGAATTGGTTTGCTGATGTTATCATTCATAGGCAAAGAGGCACAAGGCGTGGGGAATTATTTTAAAACTTTCTTCCCCGGTATTGTCACTCTCGGACTTGGCATGTCGTTTACCGTCGCGCCGTTAACGACGACGGTAATGAGCTCGGTGAGCGATCATTTTTCAGGCACGGCGTCGGGCGTCAATAATGCCCTGACGCGCGTTTCTAATGTATTTGCGAACGCTATTTTTGGTACGCTGGCGGTGTTGTTTTTTGCAGGAGCTTTACAAAAACAACTTGCCGGCCAGCCATCGATGCCGGCTAAAACGAAGCAATACATATTGGCACAAGCCGCGAACCTTGGCGATGCAAAACTGCCGCCGGGCTTAAAAGACGATAAAGGCAGAATGGTTAATCTATACCGCAATGGATTCGCCGAAGCGTATTCGAAGATCATGAAGCTTTCAGGCGGACTGGCGCTGCTTGGCGCGTTGGTGACGGTGATTTTTATCAGGGATAGTACTGTAAAGAGAAACAAAAAGTGAAGTGTGGGATTTTGCGGCTCTATTTTATCCTTTCCGTCAAAACGATGCTCACCTCATCGCCGGCTTCTTTGCCGATCAGTTTCCGGGTTTCAGCTTTGAACGATAATTTGTGCCTTCCATCGCCTAAAGCCATAAACGAACTTTGAAAAGGCTGTCCGTCAATCGTACCTCTGACTTTTACAAGTCCGTGCGTGCCGAAGAACGCTGCCGATTCAGGCCAAACTACATACGTCCAGCCGCCTTTGGCCGGGCTTTTTTGCAGCGTCGCCGGGAAATGCTTTTCCAGTTTCATAATTAATCTCCTTCTTTTTTAACGCCTTTGAACAGCGCATAAATGGCCATAGCATGCCCGTGACCCAATTGAAAGTCGTCCTTGAGCCATTTCACGATATCGCCGGCCTTTACCGACGGCTTCAATTCACCGTTTTGAAGAAAACCTTTTTGCTCAGCTATCTGCCGGAAATCATCAGGCGACTTGCCGGTTTTAGCTTGAATATTATCTAAATAAGCCTGGAATGACATATTACTTTGGTTGAATACTCAAAGATATGCTGTAAAAGATAACCCAATGAGATGCGTTTCCGACAAAAAGGAGGGGAGATAACGGTGCTTAAGTGGAAATAGTTTAAATTCGGGCCATGAAAAACCTAATCACCTTATTATTTCTGCTTATTGCTTTTGCGGGCTGCAAAAAATCATCAGGTTCTGACCCCAAACCTGGCAGCAACACCATGCGTGTCCAGATCACCGCTAATGTAAACTTCGATTACGGCATATCCGAATGGGTACCGGGTGCTACAACTATGACTCTTGATAAAAGCGGGACCGATGTCGCCAGCCTCGACTATTCGTTCGTGCCCGGGGCCGGCCAGAATATCGAGATAGGAGCGTCCACATCCACCGTCAGCAACCTTACGTTGAAAGTAACCTATAAAGGACAAGTTTACGGGCCGACATCTTCATCAAATACCGGGGGAACGGCTTTAGATTTTAAGTTTGAGGTGCCGGCGAATTAAAATGATTCTTACCGTCATTCAATGCGGGGATTCCGCCGGCGCGTTTGTCTGAAGAAATTGACATATACCGACAGGGCTGCTGCTGTAAAAAAAGCAACCGCAGTTACCGTGTCGACCAGCGATGTGCTGACTGACGTGCCGCTGATCTTATCCGCAAAATATTTAATGAAGGAATCCGGCAGGTTATGCTCGCCCAGCTTTTCTTTGATGTGCCATTCCAGGTCAGTAACAGGGCAATAACCCCATCCGTACCATATACCCAGGATAAACCAGCAAGCTGCCGTTAGCAGCACGCAGACCAAATGCAAACGCCGTGTGCGTTTCCATATCCAGCCGAACAAATTAAAACTGATGATGGCCAGGTGCAGCAGCGTCAGTAAAATATCGGCGAGGCGAAGAAACATACGGCTGAAAGGTATTTAAAACGATATACCTAAAATAGTGTACCCGGACCGGCTTTGCAACAACAGGTTCTATTCGGGTTACTTTTATTTACCATGTTTTAAAACGTAACCGCCTTTTGTTCGTCTTAGCTGTAAACACGATAATTTTTATGCGCATCATTACCCTTGAAGAACACATTTCATTTCCCGAGCTTACCCGCAGGTTACCTGCCGGTGCGCCTGGAGGTTTTGGACAGTCGCCGGCAATGCAGCAACTGGCGCCTAAATTGGCCGATGTTACCGGCGAGCGGCTGCGGTCCATGGACGAGAACGGTATTTCATTCCAGGTGCTTTCGGTTGATAGCGCAGGAGCCAACTTAGTTAGCGAAAAGGAAGCGCCTGCATTTGCACGTGATTACAACGACCTGATAGCCGAAAAGATAAAGGATCATCGCGATCGGTTCAGCGCGTTCGCACTATTGCCCGTAGCCGCACCTTCAGCGGCCGCCGATGAGTTGGAACGTACGGTAACCGACTATGGCTTCCGCGGGGCGATGATACGCGGTATGGTGGGTGAGCAATTCCTGGATCACCCGCGGTTTGCTCCGATCTTCGAAAGGGCCGAGGCGCTTGGCGTACCGATGTACCTGCACCCGGGCGTACCGCCCAAAAAGGTAGCCGACGTTTATTACAGCAACGTGAACGGTTCGCCGCACATGTTCGAGCCGCTTGCGTGTTATGGCTGGGGATGGCATTCGGAAACGGCGATACACGCATTGCGACTGCTGGCGGCTGGTATATTCGACCGTTATCCTAACCTGAATATCATCATAGGCCACATGGGCGAAATGCTCCCGATGATGATGGCACGCTCTGAACGTGCCTTTAAACCTGGCAACGGCGGCGCCAATCAGCGTACGCTTAGCGAAACTTTTAAAAAGCAGCTTTATATCACCACAAGCGGCTTTTTTACTCAGCCGCCGTTTAAACTGGCTTTGGATACTTTTGGTATCGATAATATTTTGTTTTCGGTCGATTACCCGTTTAGCAGCAATGAAATGGGTATAGAGTTTTTGAAAAATACCGGCCTGCCGGAAGATCAGCTCAAGAAGATCGCTTATGAAAACGCGGAAAACATACTTAAGCTTTAATCAAATTTTACACCGGTGATCTGTTCACATAATCGCAGAAAATGCCCCTGTACGGCAATATCACCGGCAGCCGGCAGATAACGGGATGGCTTTTTATGGTGAAAATATTCGCCGCTGACGCGCGCTTCCGGATCATCGCTCACAGCCAGCCACACCTGTGTCTGGTAGCCTTCTTCAAGATCATCGGGTGCGCCGGCGCCGCCCATTTTAGTCGGCACCCAGCCGGGATTGACGGCATTGGCAAATATGTCCGGCCGCTTGCGCACGACAGCCATGCATAAAATAACGTCGTGCAGTTTGGTGTCGGAGTAACTTACACGACCGTTGCTGTTGCCAACGCGCAGATCATTTAGTTGCGGATCGCCCTGCAGATGCATACCGGAGCTCATGTAGATCAGCCGCTTAGGCTTGTGCATCAAACAGGTGAGGATATAAGGGGCCAGACTGTTAACTGCCAGCAGCAGCGGCAAACCGTCCTGCGTGACACTATTGCGCGGTACCTGGTAAACGCCGGCGTTGTGAATGACGGCGTCGAACACTCCCAAGGCGTTTGCCTTTGCAGCTAATGCCTTCGTTTCGTCCATGCCGGACAGGTCGGCAATAAGCACATCCTCCGCACCCGGAACTGCCTGCAGCGCCTGCTCCCCGCGTTCCGCATTGCGTGCATGGAGCACAACCCCGTGGCCCAGGCCGACCAACGCTTTTGCCGCCAGTTGCCCAAGCCCGTCAGCCGAGCCGGTGATGAATATTCTTGCCATGTTGTTGTTTTAACAGGCGCGTTATAAGTTTTGTTGGCCTTTATTTTGCGGCCCATGCCTTGTTGGAGTTGTCCCGGGCAAGAACTTTTGGATTTGTGGCTGGTAATACATGCAAGCGCGCGGCAGCTTCCGGCCCAAGGCGTATTTTTATTTAACCGTTATACCATTGCACTTTTAACGCCCGGTAAGCATCCATTTCAGAGTCTGTTAAAAACTGCGTTACATTGATCGATTTACCATCAAGGCCGGTAAATCCATAATTACTTGTTGCGGGCGTATCAAAAAATTGGATAGAATACCTGCAGTTCAGTTTTTCGTTATGTTCTACTATTTCAGCAAAGCGGGTTACGAAATCTTCTTTTTTTGATGCTGTAGCAAATGGTTTTGCTGCCTTAGCCTGGGGTCTTATTGCCATGTTGTCTTTTGTTGGTAGAATTGATTTTAGCTGCCGGCTTTCCCGGGAGAGACAAGCGAACAGCGTTTAAGAACAAAAAAGCATCCCCTTAGAAGAGAATGCTTTTACGAATAAATTTATAGTGGTTAAGCTACTTTTACATTTACCGCGTTAGGACCTTTACGGCCCTGCTCAACTTCGAACTTCACGGTATCGTTTTCACGAATATTGTCCATGAGTCCTGATGAGTGTACAAAGATCTCGCTTCCACCGTTCTCAGGTGTTATAAATCCGAAACCCTTGGTTTCATTAAAAAATTTTACTGTTCCTTTTTGCATTATATGATTTTTAAATATTTGCCGAATGTACACTAATTAATCGGTTTAAACTGTAAATGTTTTTATTACAGGCAAATAGGTGATTGAAATGACATAGCAAACCCAGCTATGTATATTTTAAACGGCTGGCGTTATTTCTTTTTTGCGGATGAAATTGCCGTAGATGATGAACTTTTGGCCGCCTGGTAGTCCGACGGCGCCTTTTTACCGGTCGTGCCCGGCGCCTTTTTAACGTTTTTACTTCCTTTGTCTTTACTCATGGTTTATTAAATGATGTGAATTGATCGGGAAAGACAGAGGGATGCCGGAATATGGCTGCTTTGAATTTGACGATGAAAGCGATATGCTTTTTGTAAATGTAAAGAATAATGGCGGTAATGACGAATTAAAGATTTTGTTGTCTCAATTTACTTCCGTGATAGGCAAAATCAATTTTGAGAAACTCATTAAACATTGATCTGTGGAATCTGCCAGTGTTTACCCAAAAGCTGGACTACATTCATAATAACCCTTTGCAGGAAAGATGGCGCCTGGCCGATTTGCCAGAAAACTATAAATATTCATCCGCCCGGTTTTATGAAAGAGGTATCGATGAATTTGAAATATTGACTCATTATATAGGTTGATTTGGGGATTCATATGGGATGACGCTGTTGGTGACACATCACAACGGCGGAGAAGTTATAACTTTTGTTATCTTATCTTTATCCTGCTGCGAGCCGCTAACTTATTTATTATCAACCCGTAAAACAATTCCATGTTGGAAGAGTTTTAGAACTATGAGAAGGTTAATTTATATCATCATAGTTATCCTGGTAGTCGGTTGGCTATTAGGATTATTTGCCTTTCACGTTCACGGACATGCCATACATATTGTACTCATCATCGCGGCCGTTCTGCTTATAATGAACATCATTAATGGCGGCGCTGACGCCACAAGGGGACGCTGGTATTAACGATAGCCGGGACGCATTATTTGCGTCTGCATTTAAAACAACCCAACTGTATCTCCTTCGGCGGTAGCCTCACCCTAAATCCCTCTCCAGGGAGAGAGCGGCTTTTAAAACAGTTTTAGTTGTAGTTCTTTAGGTGGTTTCGATCTTCCGAAGACTGTTCTTCCTCCATATTTCCACGAATCATTCCGTTCCTGTTCGATCACTTTATCGAAATTGGCATTGGGCGTAAAATCCTTTTCAGCGCGCCCGGCAATGGTGTGCAAGCGTTTGATAGCCTCGCTTTTTTCGCTGTTGCCTAATTTGGCCTTGCTGATAGCGGTATGCAATACGCCGAGCGTTTCATCATAAACTTTGGTAGGGACAGGGAAAGGGTGACCGTCCTTGCCGCCATGCGCAAAAGAAAATCGAGCCGGGTCCTTAAACCGCGATGGGGTACCATGGATGACCTCGCTCACCAGGGCCAGCGACTGCAAGGTGCGCGGGCCGAGGCCTTCCAATAATAAAAGATCTTCAAAATCCGATGGTCGTTTCTCATGTGCCAGCCAGAGCACCGCACCCAGGCGTTTCAGGTCAACATTTTCCGCGCGGACATCATGGTGCGCGGGCATGACGAGCTTTTGCACTTCGGCCAGCATTCTATCAGGAGGTTCCTGCGCGATATGCATCACGCCGCTGCGTGAGGGTGCCGCCTGCTTATCGGCCATGTTGAGGATATAGCCGTTGTTCTGCCCGTAAATAAAGGTATGCGGATCATCAACAAAGGAAGTGATGTCCGGCGAATGCCAGTGATAACGCCGGGCAGTTTTGCTGTGCGGACTCATGCCCTGCTGCACCACGGCCCATTTGCCTTCGCTGCTCAGGATAAAATTGTGGGTATAAAGCTGGAAACCATCCTGTATGGCGGTATTGTCCACCTTGGCGCTCAGCTTGCTGCAGCGCACCAGCTCAGTGCCGTTGAGGCCGGTTCGTTCGCTGATCTTTAACAGCTCGTTCGGCGTTTCCCGCGAATGATTGCCCTTGCCGCCGCAGATGTAAATGCCGAGCTCGTGGCTGTGCGGGTTGATGGCCCGTTTCAAAGCGCCCATCACAGAGGTGGTAATGCCGGACGAGTGCCAGTCCATACCCATTACTGCACCCAGGCTCTGGAACCAAAACGGGTCGCTGATGCGGCGCAGCACTTCGTCTTTCCCATAATCCATCACAATAGTCTCCACCACTGCCAAACCCAGCTTTGCCATGCGCTCGGCCAGCCATTTGGGCACGTAACCGTAGTGCAATGGCAGGTCGGCGCTTCCCGAACGTTTCATACTAACAAATTTAGTAAAAAAGATCGAAATTTGCAAGGTGGAGGACGCATACTATTTAACGAAATCCGCCATATAAGCTCAGTCAATCCGGCAAAAGGAACTTTTACTTCAATGCATCGAAGGCATATTTAACGCTGCTCCAAAACTCGTCCAGCGCTACAATGCGGGGTTTGAAGAATGAGATCAGCGCCGGCCAGTCATTTTTATTGAAAATGCTGGCGCTGTTAAGCTGCTTATATATCCTGCTAAACCTCTTGCCGTCTTCATCCCGATAATCGGGCTGCCATTCCCAGTCCTCGCCGAGCGTGGCATGAAGGACATTTTTAAGCTCAATAAACTGTTCGAAAAATAGCTCGCGGATACCGGCATCGGGATGAGCTAACTCGATCGCAATGGTCGCCGAGCGGTTGGCCGCTTTCATGCGGAAATAAACGTATTTAAGACCGGTTTTGTAGTTGATCCAATTAACTTTGAGCCCATCGGCGGATAACTGCGGCGAAATATATTGACCGAACGTGGTCCAGAATTCCTGCCTGATACGTGATGCTTCTTCTTTTGAATACAAATTACAGCGTAAATAAGACTGCAAATTTACAGCAGCCAGGTCGATCGTTATAATTATTACTGACACGATTATGCCAGTGTTGCAGGTGTAGGAGGCTGTTGCGAAACACTACACCCTGCTTATAACTACTGCGCCGTGAACCGATATTTCAGTTTTTCGTCTTGCGAATTACTACCCAAAACCAGCGTGTAGTCGCCGGGATACAAGCGCCAGCCGTGTTTCTGCAGGTCCCATTTTTTCAAGTCTGCAACCGCTATTTTGATGGTTACAGGTTGCGACGTACCTTGTTGAACTGAGACACGTTTGAATCCTTTTAGCTCTTTAACCGGCATGCGGTCCACTTTGGGATATTCGATATAAGCCTGGACAACTTCGTCGCCGTCCATTTTGCCGGTGTTCTTTACGCTGATGGTAACTGTTACCGTATCTTTTAACCTGTAGTGTTTTGAAGGTTCGGTTTGCGGCAGGTAATCAAAACTTGTATAGCTCATGCCGTAACCGAAAGGATATTGCACCGGGCCGGTGAAGTAGCGGTAGGTGCGGTTTTTCATAGCATAATCCGAATAGTCGGGTACATCGCTGATCGACTTGTAGAAGGTTACCGGTAAATGCCCTGATGGTGACACCTTGCCAAATAGCAAATCGGCAAAAGCATTACCGCCCTGCTCGCCCGGATACCAGGCAAACACAATGGCATCGGCATAGGGCTCGATCGCGGAAACATCAATATCGCTGCCGGCAGTAACGACCGCGATGATGGGTTTGCTATGAACGCTGCGCCTTAAAGCCTGCATAAATCTGATCTCACTGCGTGGCAGGCTCAAATCCCTTTTATCGCCGCCCGATTTGGACAGGAAGGCATCGCCCGCTTCGCCTTCGAGGACGGGGGAGAGGCCAATGACCGCAATCGTCACATCCGTATTGCCGGCGGCCCAGGTTCCGCCAAAATGCGTAGTATCGCTGTAATCGCAGCCAAGGTCGTACTCGATGCGGGTAGACGGATCAACTGCCGAGGTAATGCCGTCGACAAAATTCACCACCTGTGTGCTCACGCCGTGGTAGTTGCCGATCATCGGATCGAAACCGGCGGCATTCGGGCCGATGATCATCATACTGGCATATTTGTTTTTATCGAGCGGCAAAACGTTATTGTTATTCTTTAAAAGAACCATGCTTTGCTGTGCCACCTTTCGTGCCAGCGCAACATGCGCGGCGTTATGAACACTATCGGCGCCATAGGAATGGTACGGGCTGCTACCGGGATCGTCATAGAAACCCAGTTTAAATTCTGTGCGTAACAATTCAAAAAGCCGTTCGTCGACTTCCTTTTCAGTAAGCAAACCTTGCTGTACGGCCTTTATTACGTCGTTTTGGAGCACGGTAGAACAATCCAGGTTAACCCCGGCTTTAATAGCTGCGGCCGCCGTCTCGACAGGACCCGGCAGGCTTTTGTGGGTTTCGAAAACATCGTCCAATGCGCCGCAGTCGGTTACTACATGGCCTTTAAAGCCCCACTCTTTGCGCAGGATGTCGGTCAGCAGCATTTTATTAACGGAATTGGGCACGCCATTTACCCGGTTATAAGCGCTCATCACTGATTCGACATGGGCGTCGCTAACCAGTGCATGAAACGCGTACAGGTAGGTTTCGCGGAGATCTTTTTCGTCGACAACAGCGTCAAAATGGTCGCGGGTTGCCTCGGGTCCGCTATGAACTGCGAAATGCTTAGCCGTGGCAGACGTTTTCAAATGGTTTGGATCTTCGCCCTGCAAGCCTTCCACAAAAGCTGAGCCCATCGTCGCGGTCAGGTAAGGGTCTTCGCCGTAGGTTTCCTGTCCTCGGCCCCAGCGGGGATCACGAAAGATATTGATATTGGGTGTCCAGAAAGTGAGCCCCATATATTGCAAATGCCGGTCTTTGGCAATAGCCAGGTTATATTTGGCGCGCGCCTCGGTTGAAATAACGGCAGACACCTGTTTGATCAGATCGTTATTAAACGTAGCCGCCATACCGATAGCCTGCGGGAAAATGGTTGCCCGCCCGGCGCGCGCCACACCGTGCAGCGCCTCGTTCCACCAATTGTAGGCCGGTATGCCCAGCCGGGGAACGGCCTTGCTGTTATAGCCCAGTAAGGAAACTTTTTCTTCCAGGCTCAGCCGCGATACCAGGTCGTGCGCGCGCTCATCGAGCGGTTTGCTCATGTCTTTATAAACCGGGGTTTGCGCTTTTACAATAGCATTTGCAGTAATCAGGTAAAGAATAGCGAGGCTGATGCGTTTCATTGTTAGAAAATATATCGCTAAAAATAGGAAATCCGGCCGCTGGTTTTTGTGATTTATTGATTTAGCTAACAAAATGTTAAAAACGTATAAATGGTCACCGGTTATTAGGTCGAGAAATATCGATCTGCAAATCCTGTTCAAAATGCTACATTAGCAAAACTATTATGAAGAAGGTCATCATTACTGCGTTATTATGCTTGTTGGTTTCGACAAGTTTTGCCCAGTCCGCACCCAAACCCTATGGGCCGCTGCCAACCAAAGGGCAATTGCAATGGCAGGAGACGGAAATGTACTGCATCATTCATTTCGGGCCGGACACCTACACCGATAAGGAGTGGGGCTACGGCGACGAGGACCCGAAAATATTCAACCCCTCCAGTTTCAGCGCGATGCAGATCGTCGGCGCATTGAAAGCTGGTGGGTTTAAAGGCATAGTGGTAGTAGCCAAGCACCACGACGGCTTTTGCTTGTGGCCGACAAAGACAACAGCGCATAACATATCACAGAGCCCCTATAAAAACGGCAAAGGCGATATTGTTAAGGAATATCGTGACGCCTGTGACAAATTGGGTATCAAAATGGGCGTTTATTGTTCTCCCTGGGACAGGAACAGCCCGCTTTACGGCAAAAAAAAGTATGTGACCGAGGTTTACCGCAAACAATTGCAAGAATTGTACAGTAATTACGGACCGCTATTTATCGTCTGGCACGACGGCGCCAACGGTGGCGATGGCTACTATGGCGGTGCAAGGGAGGTGAGAAAGATCGACCGGTCAACCTATTACGGCTGGGATACTACCTGGAAGATTGCCCGCAGGCTGCAGCCGAATGCCGTTATCTTTGGCGATGTCGGCCCGGATGTGCGCTGGGTAGGTAACGAGCAGGGCCACGCAGGGGCCACCTGTTGGGAAACCTATACGCCGCATGCGCCCGATTCAGGAAAAATGCCCGGGAATGGTTACACGAAAGATTATGAAG
>JAFDZK010000070.1 GCA_018267005.1 Bacteroidota bacterium | reverse complement strand
TCTTTATTAAGAACTTTAACTTAAGATATAGAGATATATGGAATGGTACTGACATTGTTGTCGGTGAACTAAGCACTCCCGGTTTCGCATTGAATGAGCCAGGTACTAACGCGCCGACCTCACTTTCAGAAACTACCTGGGGTTACCGTTCTGTAGAAAGAACTATCACCGACTTCCACAAAAACAACTCATTCGACGTTGGCGCTGCCTTGCAGGGTACATTCGATCCTAAGACCAAAAATTTTGGTTATGTGATCATGGTATCCAACAACAGTGCATCTGGTTTATTAAGCGCTGCTAACCCCAATACCGGTTTTTATAAGATATTTTATAACGACATTTGGGGTAAGTTCTTCAATCAGCACCTGTACGTAGATATTTATTACCACTATGCACGTACTGCCCAGGCTACAGCGTTAGTTGGCGGACAATCCAACAACATGGAGAAGATATTTGTTGCTTATGTGAGCAAGCCGATCAGGATCGGTGTTGAAGCCTATAGCCAGACGTTTGTAAATGGTGTTACCAATAAAGCAACAGCTACCCCGCAGAATGCTACGGTTCACGGTATCACTTATTGGGTAACCGGTCCGATTGTTAAGGATAAGCTTGGTTTCTTTGCTAAAACCGACCGTTACAATCCCTTCACCGATTTTGATCCTACCGTTGCAACTTATACGGTTAACACCAATTACGGCGCTTATAACCCTTACTATAAGGAGAAATTTTATACTGCAGGTTTAGACTGGACCCCGGCTAAGAATATACACTTTATGCCTAATATCTGGTTAATTGATTATACCGACAACAGAGCGTCGACTACCACAGGTTATGTTGCCCCCGACCATACCCTGGTTTACAGAGCTACATTCTTCTTCACCTTTGGTAAATAATAATAGATCAGTTAAGTAAAACCAAACACATCATGAAAATAATCAAAAATTTGACCCTTGCAGTTGCGGTATTCGTAGCCTCGGCGGCGTCATTGACAGCAAAAGCGCAGGACAATACCCTTTTAGGCGCAGGCAGTTCGTTCATCAACCCGCTGTTCTCTAAGATATTCGCGGTGTACAATGAAAAGACCGGCATAAAGGTAAACTACCAGTCGATCGGTTCGGGCGGCGGTATCCTGCAGTTGACCAATAAAACGGTTGATTTCGGCGATTCTGATGCCCCGCTGAATGAAGAGCAAACTAAGAAAATGAGTGCTCCTGTGCTGCATATCCCCATGGCATCGGGCGCTACGGTAATCACCTATAATATTCCTGGTGTTACAGCTGCCTTGAAATTGACCGGCAAGGATATTGCTGACATTTACCTGGGCAAAATAACTACCTGGAACGCTGCCGAGATCAAGGCTACGAACAAGGGCGTTAACCTGCCCGACCTTCCCATCGTGGTTGTTCACCGTTCCGACGGCAGCGGTACTTCGTTTATTTTCACTGATTTCCTTTCAAAGGTTAATTCTGAATGGGAAAAGAAAGTCGGCCGTGCTGCGGCTGTTAACTGGCCGGCAGGTTTAGGCGGCAAAGGCAGCGAAGGCGTTTCCGGTTTGGTTAAACAAACTCCCGGCGCTATCGGTTATGTTGAATTAGCATACGCGCTGCAAAACCATATGGCATTTGCTGATATTCAGAACAAAGCAGGCAAATTTATCCGTCCTACGCTGGCATCAACCACGCTTGCAAGCAATGTTGAAATTCCTGCAGATTCTAAGGTTTCAATAACGGATACTGCAAACCCTAACGGTTATCCGCTGGCCAGCTTTACCTGGGCGCTGATCTATAAAGACCAGAAATATAACGACCGCTCGGCCGCGCGCGCTGAACAACTGCTGAAGTTGCTGTGGTGGAACATCCACGACGGCCAGGCATACTGCGAAGGGCTTAACTACGCCAAACTTTCGAAGTCGGCCGTAAAAGTTGCAGAGAAGATTTTAAAATCGGCTACTTACGGCGGCAAGCCGATCCTGAAATAAACTGATCGATAAATACTATATTGGCAATTACCAGTTCCCGCATTCCGGGTGCTGGTAATTGTCTTGTGTAAATAGGACGATGTTTTTTATGTCCAAAGGCTTACTTGCCGGCAGCAAGTAGGGTACGAAATTAAATAACGCAGACATGGCTATCCTGAATCAACAAAGTTTACTGGCTGTAAAGAAAAGAAGCACCGTAGTCGCCGTGGTTCTGAGCCTCTTGTTTGGGTCGTTCGGGCTTTTCTACGCCTCTGTTTTCGGCGGTATCGTCATGACTACCGTGGCCTTACTGGTTGGCCTGCTTGCCTATGCTTTCGGCTCGATGCTGGTGTTTAAGATAGGAGTAGCGGCCATCGGTGTCAGTTGTATCATTTGGTCCGTATTAGCCGTCAATAACGCAAACAAAGGATTCTTTTTTGCCCAGTTTAAGTGGGAGATCGTGTTCAGGCGCTGGCTTAGGATACTAAGCGCCGCCATGCTTTTACTGGCTGTCGGTGTATTGATCACGCTGATAATCTATTCTATCCCGTCGATCAAATCGCTTGGAATAGGTTATTTGTGGGGAAAAGTATGGGACCCGGTGCAGAATATCTACGGCGCGTACCCATTTTTGATCGGCACGCTGCTTACTTCGTTCATTGCACTTTTTATTTCCATACCTTTCTCGTTTGCTATAGCGATCTACCTGGGCGAATACAGTACTAAAGGCTGGTTGTCTAATTTATTAAGAAATACGGTCGAGCTTATTGCGGCTGTCCCATCTATTATTTATGGCTTTTGGGGCTTTTTCGTACTGGTGCCGATTATCAGGAGCTTCGAGATAAAAATTCATGTATTGCCTTACGGACTTGGCATATTCGCATCTTCGCTAATACTGGCAGTCATGATCATACCCTATGCCGCATCGCTTGGCGCTACGCTTATACGGATGGTGCCGGCAGCATTAAAAGAAGGCGCTTATGGATTAGGCGCTACCCGGTATGAGGTTATCCGGAAAGTCATCATGCCTTATACCCGTTCAGGTCTTTTTGCAGGTGTATTGTTATCACTTGGCCGCGCATTAGGCGAAACGATGGCCGTAACCCTGCTTATCGGTAATACGAGCGTTGTGCCACACAGCATTTTTGCCCTTGGCAATACCATGGCCAGCGTTATCGCGAATGAATTTACAGAAGCCGATCACACGATCTATCTTTCAGCGTTGATCGAGTTAGGGCTGATACTGTTCCTGGTTACGGTGGTTATCAATTATATCGGTAAGCGTATCATCACCAGGTTTACAAGAAATTGATCATTATGGAAATCGCGAATCAACAAAATAAGCCAGTGTCAAGACTACAGTTAAATATATCGGGCGGAAAAGAACAGGATGTTCTGCTGGCGGCGTTTCTCACCCTGGTGTTCGGCCCGGTCGGGCTGTTGTTCACTACGCTGAGCGGAGGGTTTATAATGATCATTTTGGAGATCATTATTGCCATCCTCACTTTTGCTTATGGCACGCTTACCACGACTTTTTACGGAGCGGCGGCGGTTCAGTTAGCCTGTACAATATGGGCCGTGTACGCCGCATTGAATAAATATAAAACTATCGAACAGCGGATAAAATACAGAAACACCGAGAGCATACTCTATAAGACAGCCATCGTATTCCTGGCGTTCGTCGTTGCTGTTCCGCTCATCATCATATTATTATACATTATCAAACAAGGTGTTACCCAGGTAAACTGGCACTTCCTGACCAACGTACCTAAACCTGTAGGCGAAACGGGCGGCGGTATCTTAAACGCGTTGGTCGGCACGCTGATCATCGTTGCTATATCTGCCGTTATAGCCATTCCCATAGGCATAATGGCCGGTATTTACCTGAGCGAGAACCCAAAAACGAGATTAACCTACTGGGCGGGCCTTTGCGTAGACATACTGCAGGGCGTGCCTTCCATTGTGGTAGGTATTGTGGTTTATTTTTGGGTGGTAAAGCCGCTTGGTACATTTTCCGCAATTTCGGGTAGTATCGCCCTTGCTATAATGATGTTGCCGATCGTGATACGGTCGACAGAAGAAACCCTGAAATTGCTGCCGCCTTCGTTGAAAGAGGCCGCATTGTCACTGGGTGTTCCTTACCACCGCGTTATCATTAAGATCATTGTGCCCTGCGGTTTCGCAGGCATACTTTCGGGCATCGTACTGTCTATTGCGCGGGTTGTAGGCGAAACCGCGCCCTTGCTGTTTACAGCGTTCGGTAACCCTTACCTGTCTGGTTCTATCGTAAAGCCGATGGAGAGCCTGCCGCACCTGATCTATACTTATGCTACCAGCCCTTATGACGACTGGCACGACCTGGCGTGGGGCGCCTCGTTCCTGCTGCTGGTTTTTGTTTTAGTATTGAATATTTCAACTAAGCTTATTACAAAAAGATGGAAAGTACAATTGTAAGCGCCGAAAACATAAACGCTTATTACGGTGATAGTCACGCGATAAAAAACGTGAATATCAAGATAAACCGGAACGAGGTCGTGGCCATGATGGGCCCTTCGGGCTGCGGCAAAACCACCTTTTTGCGCTGTATCAACCGTATGCACGAGCTGATTCCGAATGCCAGGGCCGAAGGGGTAATGAAGCTCGACGGCGAGGATGTTTATAAAATGAATGTTATTTATGTTCGCTATAAGATAGGCATGGTTTTCCAGCGCCCTAACCCGTTCCCGAACATGAGTATTTACGAAAACGTGATTGCCGGTTATTTGCTGAACGGGCTTAAGGTATCCAAGGCTGATAAGGACCTGATCGTAGAAAGGTCTTTGACGAGCGCCGCTTTATGGAATGAGGTTAAGGACTCCCTGCATAAAAAAGGTACTTTCCTTTCGGGCGGCCAGCAGCAGCGTTTATGTATCGCGCGCGCCATAGCTATGCAGCCCGAAGTGATCTTGTTCGACGAACCTACCTCGGCGCTCGACCCTATCTCTACCTCAAGCGTCGAAAACCTGTTTCACGAGCTAAAAGCTAACTATACACTGATTATCGTAACGCACAACATGCAGCAGGCAGCCCGTGTGAGCGACAGGACAGCGTTTTTCTACCTGGGTGAGCTGGTGGAGTTTGACGATACCAAGGTGATGTTCACTAACCCTAAAGACCAGCGCACACAAAATTATATTACAGGAAGGTTTAGTTAAACCCCCGACCCCTAAACGGGGTGACGCGGGTTGTATTTTAGATATTTAAAACATTAAAAATCAAATTTAAGCTCCCCTTTAGGGGACAGGGGGTTAAAAATATGGCACCAATTGAAATCGAGATAGCCGCAGCAAAAAAAGAGCTGATCAATATGTGGATCCTCGTCCTATCGCAAATGAACAAGGCGCGCGAGGCCATGATCAACTTTGATAAAGACCTGGCCCGCGAAGTATTGGTTAAGGAAAAACGCGTAAACTCGTTCGAGCTTAAGATCGACCGAGATGTCGAAAATATTTTCGCATTGCATTGCCCGGTCGCGATCGACCTGCGCTTCCTGCTGGCGGCGCTTAAGATCAACACCAACCTGGAGCGGATCGGCGATATTGCAGCCGGCGTGGCCAAATACGTTGTTCAGTCGACCGTAAATTTTGATCCCGGCGTAATGGAGAACACGTCGCTGCTCAGGATGTACGACGAGGCGGTTAACATCCTGATGGATGCGCGTATCGCGTTCGAGACTGAAGACACGGTGTTGGCCAGGAGCATCTTTAAAAGGGATGAGGTATTGGATACCATTAATGATAATGCTTTGTCGGCCGTAGCTGAATCGATAAAGAAAGATCACAATTCGCTTAGCGAATCGCTTTATATGCTTTCCATTATCCGTAAACTGGAGCGTGTGGGCGACCATTCCAAGAATATCGCCGAAGAGATCATCTTCTACGTAGAGGCCAAGATATTAAAACACTCCGGCGCGCAACGCGACAATAAATAGGGTATACGTTTAATTTTGATTTGATTGATTGAGAGGTGGCCCGCGATGGGTCGCCTTTTTATTTAGCGAACTTGAAGTTTTCTATCACGAAGAAAGGCATACCGTAGCTATAGTAGTTCTGAAATGTTATGCAGGTTAGGTAAATGGTACCGTCTTCAGGCTGTCTTTCTAAAAATTGTTCTTCAGAACCTGTTTTGGAATGATAAGGAGCTATAATTTTTTCATCGCAACCCGGCACCTGAAACCCGATGCCGTTTTCATAGTCTTTGCCATTCAGAAAGTGCCTTTTACTTAAATCGGTTAATATGAGCCCTATGCCAGGTTTGTAATGGCCGTGATATTTCGCTTTGATTAGAATCGTATCGATGCCGTTGTTAAAATGAAGATTAGACAAGAAATTACATTTTTCAGGAAAAGCTATCGGAGATTGTATGGCTGATTTGATTTTTATTACTAAACAGTCAGGTTGCCCCCTGGTTAAGGCTGATTCGTTAAAAACAACACAAGTGAGGTAAACGGTTAACCCGAGGTTATCGCTATTTAAAATATTTTCTGGGTCAACCCATCTTGAGCTAATTACAGGCATCTCGTAATTACGATCACAGTTTTCAGGCTGAAATAATATGTTGGAATCAAATTTATATTTATAAATGGCTGGGGGCTTTTTAAACAATGTTCGGGGTGGAGCTAATAAAAAATCACGAAGAACAGCCTTGACAATAATTGTATCTCTTCCATTCTTGAATTTCAGATTTTTTAAAAAATCGCATTGGGACTGGGCTGAAACGTTCAAACCTAAGACAAGCAATGATACTCCAACGAATAATGATCTCATAGGGTTTAATTAACTAATACAACCTCTTCAACCACTACAACCAACCTACAAATTTTTCCCCAGCTTATCCAATATATCCTGCGGCACCTTTTGCAGATCGAGCACGAGGAACCCATCTAAGCAATCGGCAAACTTGGGGTCGATATTGAAGCAAATGATCTTAGCGTTCAGGGCGATATATTGGCGCAGCAGCACGGGCACCTTCATCGTGCCGCTTTCGATCTCCGATATCAGGTTATCCAGTCCCTTAAAGCTGTCTTCACCAGCCAGCAGTACGTCGGCGTCGATGCTGGAAAAGTCGACCTTGAATTTTTTTCTCGGACGCACATACTGCGCCATTTCATGGTCGAAATGATTGCGATTGATATAATCGACAATGAGCGATTTAGAAAATTTGGAGAAGGTATTGCTGATGCTCACGGGGCCGATCAGGTAACGATAGCGCGGATTGTCGATCAGGTATTTCAAAATGCCCTTCCAAAGCAGGAACAGCGGCAAAGGTTTTTGCTGGTATTCCTTACGGATGAAAGAGCGCCCAAGTTCCAGGCTCCGTTTCAGTACCGGTGTAAATTGTTCTTTTATCTTAAAGAGTTCAGCTACATAGAATCCCTTCTTCCCAAGGCTGTAAAATATTTCGTCGCCCATGCCGATGCGGTACGCGCCCACAATAACTTTGGCCTCGATGTCCCAAATGAAAAGGTGGTGGTAGTAAATGTCGTATTCGTCCAGGTCGATACTTTTGTTGGTGCCTTCGCCCACTTCCCTGAAGGTCACTTCCCTCAGCCGGCCAATTTCGCGTATAACATTCGGGATCGACGCGGTGGGTGCTATAAATACTTCGTAATTCTTTTCGGCCCATACGCGGTAGTTTTCCCGCAGCGGTTCGATCTCTTTTTCGAGCACATCTGCCGGTATGGCCGGTACGATTTCTTCGGCCTCCTTTTTTACTTTAAAAAAATTGCGGGGTCTTAATACCCGTTTATCCTCTTCAAGGCCGGTGCCCAAGGCATAGGTCCGGGCACGAAGGAAGTTGAGCAGCTTACCGGCGTTCTGTTGGTCGGGGATATCTTCCACATTGATCGGTTTGCCTATACGCAGCTTTATGGTGCGCCCTTGCTTGTTGAAAAGCTCGGATGGTAACTTGGCAGTGCGCAAAGTTGGATGGATAAGGCTAAGCAGGTTAAAAAGTACCCCGTTGTTCCCGTGAAAGTAAATCGGTACGACCGGCACTTTAGCCCTGGCGATAAGTTTACCGACCACCGGGTGCCACATACGGTCGGTAACCTGTTGTTTGTCGATCTTAAACGTGGACACTTCGCCCGCAGGGAATATACCTATCGGGGTGCCATTGGCCAACAGTTCAAGCGTGTTCTTCAACCCGCTTATGCTCGACGAATGTTCGATATTCTCAAACGGGTTTACCGCTACAAAATAGTCGCTCAGGTTCGGAATTTTCTTGAGCAGGAAATTGGCCATCAGTTTCGCATCGGGCCGCACCATGCAGAGCACCTTAAGCAGCACCATTCCTTCGATACCGCCGTAAGGGTGATTTGCTATTGCGATAAAGCTGCCGGTTTCGGGGATGTTCTTTAGGTCTTTCTCGTCAAACTCCACTTCAATGCCGCAGCCTTTCAATATGGCATCCACAAACTCGGGACCCTGTTTGGGCTGCGCCTGCGCAAACAGATCGTTTACCTGGTTTATTTTCATCACCTCCATCAGCAAGGCCGCCAGTCCCGGCATTTTCAGCTTATCCAGTTTGGTAGCTTTTGCAAATTCTTCGGTGGTGATGATCTTCATTTATTCAGTTTGCCGGTTTGCTTGTTTGGTTTTACCCTCCGTCAATTTATCGTCGACGCCTCTGCTTAACCCGCCTGCCGGCAGGATGTTGTTTAGACAACGGCCACTTAGGGGCTCGTAGTGAGGGTTTTAACAATACTTCATTGTATTTCCTAAATATCCTAAAATTTATTTTAATTTACGGTAAATAAGGCGGCCTGAAATGATATCGCGCATTAAGAATTACCTGTCTGTATCTAAAAAAGAATGGAATGGGATGGTAGTGCTGGTTATTTTGATCGCGTTGATATTGGCTGCGCCTTACATCCTCCAATTATTCCGCAAAGATACAACAATAATCGACCCCAAAGAGTTCAACAAGGCCGTCGCCGTGCTCGAAAAAGCGAAGAAGCCACAGCCTGGCGGCAATTCCGGCCCTACTTTCTACAAAAAAGCTGCAGCAGGTGAGATGATCGAGCTGAACACTGCCGATTCGGCGACACTAACCGAATTGAAAGGTATCGGCCCCTCTTTCGCCCGGCGGATCATTGGCTACCGCAACCGGCTGGGCGGCTTTTGCCGGAAGGAGCAATTGCTTGAAGTTTACGGCCTCGATTCAGACCGTTATGCGGGTTTGCAGGCACAGGTCAGCGTTAATCCTTCGGAAATCAAAAGAACAGATATCAATACCGTAAATTTTGAGACGCTCAGCCGTTTCCCGTACTTAAGCTATAAGCAGGCCAATGCGGTTATCCAGTTCCGTGAGCAGCACGGCCAATACGAATCGCTGGCCGATTTGAAAAACATAGCTATCATGGATAAAAACACCATACAAAAGATTGAACCTTACATAACTTTCAAATGATAGAGCACCAGATTAAGGCCGCGATACGCGACATTCCCGATTTTCCGAACCCCGGCATCGTTTTTAAAGACATTACGCCTATACTGAAAGATCCTGCATTGTGCGACGATATACTGGAAGCATTCGTTCGCAAGCTGAAGCACACGCGGATAGATGTGGTAGCCGGTGTCGAGAGCCGAGGCTTCCTGTTCGGATTATCGCTGGCATGTAAACTGGGTGTGCCATTTGTCCCGGTCAGGAAGGCAGGAAAATTACCTTATACTATCAGGCAAAAGGCCTACAGCCTTGAGTATGGCACAGCGGTTATCGAAATGCATACCGACGCTTTCGATCCCGGTCAGCACGTACTGATCCACGACGATCTGCTGGCGACGGGAGGCACGGTATTGGCGGCCAGTGAACTGGTTCACGAAATGGGCGGAACAGTGGCAGGATTCGCTTTTGTGCTAGGATTGGGTTTCCTGAACGGCATCGACCGCATAAAACATATCAGCGATAATATTATTATACTGGCTGATTACTGATTATAAATTATTTTTATTTGCAACGTCAATTTCGATAAGTTATACATAGTTTTATATGGTATTTTTAATACCCCTTCTTATACCTCATATACCCGTTCAGGTTTAGTGATAGCGATTATTTAACGAAAGAACTTTTGGGATAAGTCTTCATAGGTCTTGATTTAAAAGCTTTGTAACCAATTATTTTATCAAACCAAATTTTGCTGTTATGAAAAAGTCTGATCAATTACACGAAAACCAGCGCCGCAACTTCCTGAAACAATTTGCAACGGGCGCCGCGGTATTAGGTACCGGAATCCTTTCTGCTCCGCTGGCCGCATCGGCGGCAAATTTATCCTCGCCGAATGTTGCAGGCGCCGATGAATGGTTCAACAAAATAAAAGGCAAACACCGCATGGTTTTTGATGTGACGCAGCCGCACGAGATCATGCCTTTTGCCTGGCCGAAAGTATATATGATGACTAACGCGGCGACAGGTTCGTCCAAGGACGATACTACCGCTGTAGTTATTTTTCGGCATAATGCGATACCTTATGCCATGAATAACGATCTTTGGGCGAAGTACAAATTCGGCGAAATGTTTAAGATCAACGATGCGGAGAACAAAGGGCCTGCGACGGCAAATCCCTTCTGGCAGCCCGCAGCGGGAACTTTCAAAGCGCCGGGCTTAGGCGAAGTGAAGATCGGCATAAACGAATTGCAGGATGACGGCGTTTTGTTCGGCGCCTGCGATATAGCGCTGACGGTGTTCAGCGCGGTTGTCGCCATGGGATCGAAGGGCGACCCCGACGCGATAAAAAAGGAATGGCTGGCCGGTATTTTGCCGGGCGTGCAGGTTATGCCGTCGGGCATATGGGCTGTAGGCAGGGCGCAGGAACACGGCTGCGGTTACTGTTTTGCCGGGTAATTGGGGTTTACGACTAATAGCATTTAATGTTTTTAAAAAAGTTAGCCACTATTTCTGCGATTCTTTTGATAGTGGTTTCTGATATAGCGTGCCTGCACGAAGAGAAGGGAACTGCCGGTAAAGCGGTTCCCACCTCTGAGATACAGCCGAAGTGGATCGTCCCCGATACCGCTGAATTGCCCAATACTGATGAGGGAAAATTGATCAGGTATGGCCGTGCGCTAGTGGTCAATACTTCTTATTATTTCGGTCCGAAGGGTATCATAGCTGATCGTAGCAATGGCATGAACTGCCAGAACTGCCACCTGGATGCAGGCACCAAGCTATATGGCAACAACTTTTCGCTTACGTCAACCGGCTACCCAAGGTTTAAAGAGCGGAGCGGTAAGACCGAGACCATCGTAAAAAAAGTTGAGGATTGTTTTGAACGCAGCCTGAACGGCAAAACGATAGACAGCAACAGCCGCGAGATGCGGGCTTTTGTGGCCTACCTGAAATGGATTGGGAGGGAAGTTAAAAAAGGCGCTAAACCGGCGGGGTCGGGTATCGCCGAACTCAAATTCCTTAACCGGCCCGCGGATACGACCAGGGGCCATGCAGTCTTTATAGCGATATGCCAGAGATGCCATGGCAAAGATGGCCAGGGCGTGCTTAACGCGTCCGGGACGGCCTACGTTTACCCGCCGCTTTGGGGTGTACATAGTTATAATATGGGCGCCAGCATGTATCGTCTGTCAAAACTGGCGGGCTTTGTAATAGACAATATGCCTTTCGGCGCCGATCACAAGCATCAGCAGCTTACCAATGAGCAGGCATGGGATGTAGCCGCTTTTGTCGACTCGCAATATCATCCTTCAAAGGACCTGAACGGCGACTGGCCCAGGCTTGCCGGCAAGCCCTACGATTATCCGTTCGGCCCTTATGCTGACACCTTATTTTCGTCGCGGCAGCATAAATACGGGCCGTTCGGTCCGATAAAAAAGTATTACGCTTTCTTGAAAAAACACTAGTAAATTCGGTAAACGAATAACCTGCGGTCGAAAATCTAGCTTATCAGGTAAATAATGACTATTGTCATCTTTTCCTAGAGGGCCGAAGTATAGCTTTGATCAACAAACAGCCAAACGTTTAAATCAAATCGTTAATCCTCATGAACGAGTTAAAAAAATTATTGATTGCAGTTGACGGCGGACCGGCGTCGGAACGAATCGCTGCGGAAGCGTTTCAGTTAGGGAAAAAACTTAATGCCGAAATGGCCGTCATCAGTGTCGCCGACACCACCTTACTTGTGAGCGAGAGCGGGATGACGACCGCCGAATTCGCCGACAGTATAAAAAGCAGCCACAAGGATAATCTTCAAATACTCGCCGACAAAATTTTTGGTGGTTTTAAGGTTTGGCTTTTTATAGAAGAAGGCAGCCCGGCCGATGCCATTTTAAGAGTTGCCGGCGAATGGGATGCCGACTTGGTCGTTTTAGGCACGCACGCACGCAAGGGGCTTTCGCATTTGTTATTAGGCAGTGTGGCGGAAAAGGTAGTTCGCCATTCGTCAAAGTCATTGTATATTATACCTATAAATCATGGTTGAAAAATTGCTTGCCAGAGCTCATCATAATGAAACGCTCGGCCGGTCTGTTGTTAAAACGATTACCTACCGCGGGCTCATCCTCATCCTTGATTTCACGTCGATTTATCTCTTTACAGGCAAAGTGAAAATAGCATTGGGGTTCATGCTTGTGAGTAATATCTACACCACCATAGGCTATTTCTTGCACGAGCGGATATGGGATAAGATTAAGTGGGGTAAAGTAAGTTATAAGAAGACAGCAGGTTAGTCCAGTCTTGCTGTCACAGGCGCCTGCGATCACGATGCCCTGAAACAAATCCGTAATCGGACATCCGGAATTTGAATTATTTCACTACAAGCGTCAGTGTTTGCACAGTATGCGCACTGAAATAACCGAGCGTTGCGGGCGTGATGTTTGTTGGCGGGTTTGACGGCGCTACCTGGCCGCCCGGGTTATCCTGTTGTTGCTGCATTAGCGTATACCAATAAGTGTAAACAGGTTTGTCGATGCATTGCAATTCTACGCTTACGGTATCGCGTGCATAAATGTTGATGTCGTTCTGCTCCAGGTCCAGGCTTACGTATTTTCCGTCAATGAACTCATCGTCAAAGGCAAACACGCTTTTAACCTGCTTATGGTTTACATACTCCACAAACCGGTACTGGTTGGCTATGTGCGGCGGATCCTGGAAATGCACGGTGATCCGTTTTTCCCCTTTGCCGGCGTCAAACAGGTCGTTATGTGCCGAAATGGAATCTAAAGCGACAGCTTTGGGCATAACGGACTGCGCAATGTAAGTTTTGCCGCCCGTAGTCACCGACAGCGAATAAGTATCGCCGGCGATGCCCTGCAAATTGGGTACAGAGTAAGTGCCGGCGGGCCCTTCGGTGAGCGGAAAAGTATTGCCCGAATTGTCCTTTATGCTAACAATAGCGCCAGTAACCGGCGGGTATACATTTTCGCTCGTAAAGGGCGCGTTCCGGCTTAAAACTACATATTGCGGACCGTGCTGATCGGTTAGATTTCCTTCGATGACCAATTGGCCGCTCTGGTTGCCCAGGTCGAGGTTGATCACTTTCTGGCAGGCCGCCAACGACAGGATAATCATCGCCGCTGCTATTCCATATTTAAATTTCCTGGTCTTCATGCCTCACTCAAAATTTAAAGTTCCATGTAACCGACGGTATCCTGGTAGCAAAGATGCTGGTTTCAAGGGCCTCGGTCGTATTCGGTATCGTCTTGCTGTCCCTGAAAGTGATGATGTAGGGATTGCGGTGCGCATATACGTTATACAGGCCGAAGGTCCAGCTCGAATGGTATTTCTTATGCGGTTTGCCCTCGAGCGTCGCGCCGATGTCCAGCCTGTTGGTCGATGGCATGCGGAATCCGTTGCGTTCGGAATACGAAAATGTCGTCAACCCGCCGACGTTATATTTCCCGGTCGGAAAAGTCACCGCATTGCCGGTGCTGTACACAAAGTCGGACGAAAAGCTCCAGCGATCGTTCAATTTGTAAATGCCCACTATGGACAGATCATGTGTGCGGTCCTGTGTAGCCGGAAAATACTTGCCATTGTTTATCGCGGCGAATTTATCCTCGGTCCGCGACAAGGTATAGCCCAGCCAGCCGTTAAAACGGCCATATTTCTTTTTCAAAAACAGTTCGATGCCGTAAGCCCTGCCGGAGCCGTAGACCAATTGCGATTCCACATCCTGGTTAACCAGCAGTTGCGCGCCGTTTTTATAATCGATCTGGTTTTGAAGCCATTTATAATAGATTTCGGCCGAGCACTCGTAAACGTTATCCTTAAAGTTTTTAAACCAGCCGGTCGATACCTGGTCGGCAATTTCCGGTTTGATATTGCTGCTGCTCATCACATACAGGTCGGTAGGGGTGTTGCTGGTCGAATTGCTGAGCAGGTGAATGTTCTGTGTGTTGCGGTTATAAGATAGCTTGATCGAATTCTCATCATCCAGCATGTAGCTTGCCGAAAAGCGCGGCTCGAGGTTGATATAACTTTTAACAATTTGCCCTGACTTGTAAGCGGCCGAATCCGTTACATTCCCTGCAGCGTCATAAGTATTGAATGTCCCCGGCCCGAGCAGGAATAAACTGCTTACCCGCAGGCCGTACAGAAAGGTGAGGCTGTTGCTGGGTTTCCATTCGTCGCTGATATAGGCTGCATTCTCAAACCCGTAACGTTTTTGCACATGGATATCGTTAAAACTGGATGAAGCCGACGAGCTAATATCGCCCGGTGATATATCGTGATGCAGAACATTAAAACCGAATTTGAGCGTATGGTTGTTACCCATGGAATACGATAAGTCTTCCTTCAGGTTTACATCCGTGATCTGCGACGTGGCCTGGAAATCAGCATTGCTCAGGTAGCTGGTAATGACATAATTGTAATTACTGAATACCAGCGAGGTGTTGGAAAATAACCGCGAATTGAACAGGTGATTGAAACGGACCGTACCGGTCGAATTGCCCCAATTGGTGCCGAAGGTGTTTTTCAGGCCCAACACATCTTTACCAAAATATCCGGAGATATAGATCGCATTCTTGTCGTCGAAATGATAATTGGCTTTGGCGTTCAGGTCGTAAAAATAAATGGAGCTGCCCCTGACGGTGGAGTCGGAAGAGAAACGAAGGAACTGATCGATATAGGTGCGCCGTGCGCTGACCATGAACGACCCTTTATCCTTAACGATCGGCCCTTCTACTTTAATGCGCGACGAGATCAGCCCGAGTCCCCCTTCCACGGTATACTCCTTATTGTTGCCTTCGTTCATCTTTATATCCAATACCGAGGAAAGCCGCCCGCCGAACTCGGCAGGCATTCCGCCTTTATATAAGGTTACATCTTTTACTGCGTCCGAATTGAAAGTGGAAAAGAAACCGAAGAAGTGGGACGCATTGTAAACCGTAGCTTCGTCCAGCAGGATCAGGTTTTGGTCGGCCGCGCCGCCTCGGACATAAAATCCTGTATTCCCTTCGCCCGCCGATTTTACGCCGGGAAGTAGCGAAAGCGTTTTCAGTATATCTTTCTCGCCGAGCAGAACCGGCACCTGGTTGATCTGCGCCATGCTGAGTTTCTCGACACCCATTTGCGGTGAGGCAATGTTATCGTTGTTGGGCCGGTCGGCGCTCACCACCACGCCTGCCAGGGCATTGCTAGGCGCCAAGGCGATGTTAAGCTTCTGATCCTCGTGCAGCGACACATGCTGTTCAACCGGCTTGTAACCTGTGTAGGTAAAAAGCAGCGTGTATTCTCCCTCGGGCGCATAAATGGAGTAAAAGCCGTAACTGTTGGTGATGGTACCGCTTTGGGGCAGCTCTTTGATCCGGATGGTAGCGCCGATGAGCTGCTCGCCCGTCGATCCGTCTTTAATGGTGCCGCTTATGGCATATCTTTTTTGGCCAAAGCAACATAAGGTTATTAATATCAAAAAGGCAGAAAGTAGAGCTTTGGTCATTAATAGTATTTGTGCGCTAAAATACTTGTATTAGAAGAACGATTCGATCAATTGTTTCATATAAACTAAAAATATTTTAGACAAAAACGCTATGCTATACATAGCCGGTTCTGCGGCGCACTGGGTTTATAAACATTTATGAATAAATAAATCAAAATCCGCTAAACTTTCTCATCGCGGCAAGGTTTTTATTTAAAGTTAAATTTATTGCCCCTATTGTGGGCCTGGTCAACCCCATCCGCGCCTATGGAAATAATTGGTTACTTAGCAGCAGCGCTTATCGGTATATCCCTTAGCTTGATTGGCGGCGGCGGTTCGATATTGACGGTACCGGTAATGGTTTACCTCTTTTCGATCCAGCCTGCGGTCGCAACATCCTATTCGTTATTCGTAGTCGGCTCGGCGAGTTTTGTTGGCGCCTGCAACAACTACCGGCGCGGACTGGTAAATTTAAGGATAGCGTTTTTGTTCGGCGCTTCATCTATAGCTACCGTCTTTCTTACGCGGAGGCTTATACTTCCCGCGATTCCCCAAACCATAGCTACGGTAGGAGGCCATATGCTCACCAAGCCGGTGTTGATCATGATATTATTTGCGGTAACCATGGGTTTTGCATCTGTTTCGATGATCAGGAACAATACAAGGCAAATTGAAGAATGCATAAACGACAAAAAATGCTTTTATAAACTTTCGCTTTATGGCATTGCCGTTGGATTACTCAGCGCCTTGCTCGGCATTGGCGGCGGCTTTCTCATTATACCTGTATTGGTTCTGTTGGTGGCCCTGCCGGTGAAGGAAGCCATCGGCACTTCACTTTTTATTATCTCGCTAAACTCATTTATCGGGTTTATGGCCGATATTGACCACATTGCAATTCACTGGGGGTTGCTCTTTAAGGTGACCCTGATCGCTGTCGGCGGGATATTTATTGGTCATGCCCTAAGCGAAAAAATACCCGGTATCAGGCTGAAACGAGGATTTGGCTGGGTATTGCTGCTAATGGCGGGATATATACTCACCAGGGAAGTTTTTTTCAAGGCATAGCGCTGGCGTTAGCAGCATATTAAAACCATCTCACGCACAACGCTTTTTGCCGGTTCGAGATCACGGGACTTTTTATTTATCTTGGTGTCACAAGAGAAAATTACTATGCATGCATAGTA